>CAKJXT010000051.1 GCA_918219625.1 Bacilli bacterium | reverse complement strand
GATATTGTCTACCTTTTATTTCAGCTGATTCATAATAGTCATTATTCATCTCAATAATAACATTATCTTTATTATTTGATAAAGTAATATCTGTCCTATAATCCTTAACTAAAGATCCAGTATTCATCTCATTATCAGACAAATGATAATCACTTAAATCAATCCCTGTTTTAGACTCAACTATCTCTCTAATCCAAGGATTAGTTCTTTCATTTTTCCATAAATATTTAAATGTTGTATCTGAAACTAAACTTACAAATTTAGGTTTATTATTTTCCAAAAAAATCTCTCCCTTCAAAGAGGATTTTAGACGTCTAATTAAATCCACAAACACACTATAGCACACCATAAAATCTAATACAAATGAGTGATTTTAAACATCATCAAACAAAAAAATACAGATAATTAAAATCTGTATACAGAAATTAAAAAATAGTAAAAATAAAATTACTGATTACCTAAAACTGCAAAATCGTAAAAATATACTTATTTTCATAGTTAATCTAAAAATTTCTAAATAATATAGTTAAAAATATATCTCCAACAAATAAAAATGATAAAACATAAAAAACATAATTAGATATCTTATCAATAATATAATCAAGAATTGGTCTTAAAATAAAAACAAAAAATATCGAAGCCACTACCCATAATAATGACATTTCAAGAGAAATATACTTACCGACATTAAATTTATATTTACTATAATCCCAAAATGAAACATGAAAAAATTTTTCAATGAATAATCCACCTAATAACTCAACTAGAGTTAAAATCATAAAACAAGAAAAAAATAAAATTAAAAATCTTAAATATTTATTTAAATGTCTCTTTTTTAAAATATTATCAGATAAAATTATAATTATTATAGAACCAATCCCATAAATAAAAGTCCAAGGTCCATATAATATCCCACTCTCATGTCCATGCCATAAAACACTTTCAATAAAAAAACCTAATATTGAAGTAACAAAAAAATACTTTAAATAGTACATGTTATCACCCAATATTAGTATTAACTTTTTATTTAATATTATGAACATTCATTAGAATAGTTATATTCATATTGATTATAACTAGCGCTATAAGATATATTGACACATCCATTCAAAATATTTTTTGTTTTAGGATCAATAACTTTATCATTCTCAATAACACCAGCATTAATTAAATCGGAAATTGAAACAGAATAAACATTATCATCTTCAGGTAATAAATTTGAATGATCAATCATGTATTTTTTAGAAGCAGTAATAACCGTATCAATTTGATTTTTACTTAAAGAATCTTCAGAATCATTAAGAAGATTAGTAACAACAGGACTTATTATCGCAACAAGCAATCCAAGTATAGCGATAACAGCCAACAACTCTATCAAAGTAAAACCTCTTTTATTCATAATAACCATTCCTATTCTAATAAGATTATACAAAAAAAAGATACTTTTATCAAGTATCTTAATCAATAATTTCTTTTATCCTATTAACAACAAATTGATACTTATCATGTCGCTTTTCAACGTGACCATTTAAATATAAAATATCATGAAGTTTTATTTTATTATCATAAACTTTAGGAAACATTACAACATCTATACTAGTAGACTCATCACTACCAATAATAAAACACATTTTATCTCCCTTCTTTGTATCAACTTCCTTAATCCTATCAACATAAATAACCAAATCAATAACCTTATCAAAATAATTAGAAATATTAGATAAATCAATAGTATTATACTTTTTCTTATAACTAGTAACAGGATGATTAGATAAATAAAACCCAAATAAAAGAAACTCTTTCTCCATTAAATATTTACTATCATATTCATCCTTATAATCTAAAATTGGTAAAAACTTATCATCATCAAATAAATCACCTAACGAACTATAATTATTAATTTTCTCTAAATTTTCAATTAACGTTCTCTTATTATAATTAAATGAATCAAAGCATCCAGAAAATATTAATTCCCCCATTATACCAGCAACACTGCATCTCTTAACAAAATCAAATATATTTAAAAACTTACCATTTTCCCTTTCAGAAATTATCTTTAACGCATACTGATTTCCAACACCTTTAATGGAAGTTAAAGGAAATACTAATCCATCATCATTCAAAATAAATTTAGAATCACTTAAATTAATATCTGGAGTAAGAATCTTAATACCCCTTTCCTTACATTCATAAATATAATCTTTAATCTTTAAATCACTGCCAACATTAGAATTTAATAACTCTTTCATAAACACAAGCGGATAATGTACTTTTAAATAAGCAATTCTATAAGAAATCATCGCATAAGCAACTGAATGAGCCCTATTAAATCCATAAGAAGCAAACTTCAAAATTAAATCATAAACCTTATTAGAATCTTCTAATGAATAACCATTTTTAATACAGCCAGAAATGAATTCTTCTCTTTTCTTAATTAAGACTTCTTCCTTTTTCTTACTCATCGCACGACGTAAGATATCAGCTTCACCATAACTAAAACCAGCCATTACTTGAGCTATTTGCATAATCTGTTCCTGATAAACAATAATGCCATATGTACTCTTTAAAATAGGCTCCAAAGAAGGAACAATATAATCAATCTTTTCTTTCCCGTGTTTTCTAGCAATGTAACTATCAATGTTAGACATAGGTCCAGGTCTATATAAAGCAATACTAGCTATAATATCTTCAAAATTACTAGGCTTAAACTTCTTTAAGAAACTAATCATCCCACTGCTTTCAAATTGAAATATACCACCAGTATTACCAGCGCAAAACAATTCAAGTGTATCCTTATCATTCATAGGAATACTATCAAAATCAATACCAGTTTCTTTTAAAACATCATTAATTAAAGTAAGATTCTTAAGAGCAAGAAAATCCATTTTAAGAAGTCCTAACTCTTCTAAAAATTCCATAGAATATCCAGTAGTATAAAAATTATGATTTTTATCAAGTGGAATAATTTGATCTAAATCTACACAAGACATAACAATACCAGCCGCATGAATACTAGTATGACGCTTGATACCTTCTAATCTAGAAGCAACATTATAAAGCTTAACTAAATTCTTATCAGTAGATAAAAACTTCTTAATATTAGAATTATTATAATTATCCTTTAAACTAATATCTGAATCTATAAAAGAACATAACCTATCAATAGTTTTATTAGGAATATTTAAACATCTTCCAACATCACGAATAGACTGTTTAGCCCCCATCGTACCAAAAGTAATAATAGGTGCAACTCTCTTACTACCATACTTAGAAATACAATACTCCACTACTTCTTCTCTTCTTGTATATTCGAAATCAATATCAATATCAGGCATAGTAACACGTTCAGGATTTAAAAATCTTTCAAATAATAAATTATACTTAATAGGATCTATTGTAGTAATATTAAGTAAATATGAAACAAGTGATCCAGCAGCGCTACCTCTTCCAGGCCCAACTAATATACCACTCTCTTTAGCAAATCTAACATAATCTGAAACTACCAAAAAGTAATTACAAAATCCCATGCTATTAATAACATCAAGTTCATATTTAAGTCTATCAACATATACCTTAGGCGCACTACTACCAAAGATTTTCTTCATACCATCAATGCATAAACTCTTAAGATAAGTAAAACTATCAGTTTCACATGGATATTTTGGAAGTAAATCACGAGAATATTCCATCCTTAAATCACACATATCATATATCTTATAATTATTTGATATATATCTTGGATATAATTTATTAACCTCATCAATACTAAGCATATAATTAAAACAATCAGGTATTTCATTAATACTCTTACCAGTTTTAATACACTCTAGATATTTTAAATATCTTAAATCAGACTTATCAATACATAAAATATCATTCATATAAACCATGTTCGCATAACCTAACTCTTCCTCTGATTTATTCTTATAACCAACAAAAATAGAAGAAAAGAAACTCTTTAACTCATCATACTTATCTAAACTAGAATATGGAACAATACAAATTAAATCATCAACATTTATAAAATCATTAGAAATAACTTTATCTAAAGAAGACAATTTAAGTAAACACTTATAACCACTATAATTCTTACAATATAATATAACTCTATAATTATCATAATTAATATCAAGCCCAATAATAGGCTTAATATTATTCTCTATACACTTCTTATAAAAATAATATACACCATACATTTTAGTGTCAGTAATACTAAGAGACTTAATATTATTAGACAATGCAAAATCAACTAGTTCATCTATTTTAATTAAACTAGTTAACAATGTGTTTTCAGTCTTAATATTAAGTGGTGTATACATACTAATCACATCCTATAGATAATTTTACTATAAATATTGTTTTTTTTAAACAATTTACGCAAATTATTTGACTTATTTTAATAATTATGATAAAGTTATAAAGCGAAGAAAAAAAGTTATAAAAAAGGAGGCAAACTTAAATGGCAAGAAAAATTACTGAAAAGAAACCTTTAACAGGAAATAGAAGAAGTCATGCATGTAACGCTACAAAGCACATGCAAAAACCAAACTTACAAAAAGTAAAATTAGATAATGGCGAAACTATTAGAATGTCAGCTAGAGAACTAAGAAGTCTAAAAAAAACAAGTAAAGAAGTTGCAGAAGCTTAATTACTTGTTTTTTTCTATTTAATAAAGAAATTTAATATAACCATAAATACTACACCAACCGATAATCCTGCAAGAAATATAAAGAATAATATATTTGTAAATGCAGCACGTGAATCATTTTGGCTTGCTGTATTTTTTTCTGATTCATCACTCCAAGAAATACCACCGATAGTTCCAAATCTTTTTTGTTTTCCAAGTGTTTCTCCCTCAGAATCATTAACACCATAATCATAAACATCCTGATTGTTATTATATTGACTAACAAACACAGCATTTTGATTATATGTATTCGTAGAAAAATTATTCATATCTTGATAGCCACTGTTTAAATTATCATAACCTTGATTATTAAATTGATTTGATGTATTACTCAATTTTTCTATTTCTGCTATTTTATCAGTTAGAAATACAGGATCAGTTCCTAACTTAAAAAGTTCATTACGAAGGTCTTCTACATTATAAAAACTAGTTTTCTTATAATATCCTTGAAGTTTATGATACTGTTCATCATTTATAATTTTGTGCTGCAATAACCACAAAAGAGCGCTATTAATCTGATTAAAAGGAATTTCTTCCATATTACCTTGATTCATAATCGCACAACACCTCGCTACTCTACTATTATTTTAACACATTTAATTAAAATAATTAATACATTTTTATAAATATGTACAATATTTACATTTTTTGTTAAAATTATATTGGTGATGTTATGGAACCTTTAGCGATACAAATGCGACCTAAAAAAATAGATGATATTATTGGTCAAAAACACTTAGTAGGAAAAAATGAAATATTATATAATCTAGTTAAAAATAAAAAAATATTCTCAATGATACTATATGGAAAGCCAGGAATAGGAAAAACTACAATTGCAGAAGCTATTTGTGAAGAACTAGGACTAAGATATAGAAAATTAAATGCGGTAATAAATACTAAAAAAGACTTTGATATAGTTATAGAAGAAGCAAAAATGTACGGAAACATGATAGTAGTAATGGATGAAATTCATAGAATGAATAAAGATAAACAAGACTTAATGCTTCCATATCTAGAAAATGGCCTAATAACACTAATTGGAATGACTACATCAAATCCATATCATAAGATTAATCCTGCTATACGTAGTAGATGTCAAATATTTGAACTAAAAGAACTAGAATTTAATGATATAAAAGAAGCACTAAATAAATGTATAAAAAAAGGTATATTAGAAAATATACAAATAGATGAAGAAAGTATAAATCATATAGCTAAATGTTCAAATGGAGACTTAAGATATGCATATAACTTATTAGAACTAGCTTACTACTCTACAAATGATGGAATAATTACACTAGAATTACTAAAAAAAATAAATAATAAACCAACATCATTTTATGATAATAATGAAGATGGACACTATGATGTAATAAGTGCATTTCAAAAATCAATAAGAGGATCAGATGTAAATGCAGCACTCTACTATCTAGCAATCCTACTAGAAGCAGAAGACTTAGACATAATATATAGAAGAATGTCAGTAATCGCATATGAAGATATAGGACTAGCAAATCCAAATATGGGGCCAAGAGTAGATGCTTGTATTAATACATGTGAACGACTAGGACTACCAGAAGCAAGAATACCACTATCAGTAATGGTAATAGATTTAGCTTTATCACCAAAATCAAATAGTGCATACACAGCTTTAGACCTAGCTACACAAGACTTACAAAATGGACATACATATCCAGTGCCTAATCATATAAAAACAAATTCAAAAGACTATAAATATCCGCATAACTATCCTAATAATTGGGTTAATCAAGAATACTTGCCTTCAAAATTAAAAAATAGAAAATACTATATACCTAAAAATAATAAATATGAAAATCAGCTAGAAAAAGTATTAATGAACATAGAAAAGAAAAGGAATGAATTAAATGACAAAAAGTAGAATTGATAAAATTATTGAATCACAAAAGAATTACGATTATTTTAAAGCAATTTCAATGTCAATCATGCTTATCGCAATTGCAATATATTTTCTTTACATCGCAATAAAAAAAACCAAAGATTATAAAAAATATAAAAAAACAAAAATTGAAGAATACGATGCTAAAATAACATCATTTGAAGGTCCAAAAACAACAGGATATATAAAAAAAGTCCACTTAGGAAATCTCTATTCATATAGCTACACAATAAATAACAAAACATATAAAAGAGAAAAATATATATCAAAAAATACATATAATAAAGGTGATACAATTAAAATTGTATGTTGCGATGATTTAGAAAATTCAATTTCAAAAGAAGAATTCGAAAAATTAACAGTCGAACATATCGCTTTATATTATGCACTAACAGTAGGATTCATACTATTAGCTGTAATATCAATAATTACAAAAAATCTACACATGTAGATTTTTTAATTTCCAAGTAAAAATAATTCAAAAGCCAAATTCTTATCAATTACTCCACTCTTAATATTATTATCAATATCAGATAAATTCTCTAAATAATTTAAAATTACCTTGCTACTATAATTCTTACCTTTTTCCAAAGCCAATTTAATTCTATAAGGATGAACATCAAGAATCTTAGAAATACTATCCTCACTATTACCTTTTTTATAAAGTTCCTTACACTGATAGATTAATCTAAACTGATTAGCTAAAGTAATAATAATTTTAATAGGCTCCTCATTACTTCTAATTAAATTAGAATAAATAGATAACGCACTATCCTTATCCTTACTTACAACTGCATTAATTAAATCAAAAATATCATCATTACTATTACTAGAACTTAAAGATAAAACATCTTCCTTAGTAATAACTTTATCAGTTTTATAAGTCATTAACTTAATAGCTTCTTGATTTAAAATCATTAAATCATTTCCAACAATCTTAATTAATAGATCAACAGTACTATAATCTATTTTATAATCTTGAAACATACTTCTTACAGTATTAGAAATATTTTTATTCTTATTAAACTCTTTAACAGTACATAACTTTTTAAGTTCTTTAGTTAATTTCTTTCTTTCATCTAATTTAGAACAAACTAATATAAGAATAACATCAACACTTATATTATGAATAAACTTATCAAACTCATCAACAAGCTTATCATCTATTTTAGATATATTATCAAAATTATTAATAACAACAATCTTCTTATCAGAAAATAAAGAAACTGTACATGCATCATCAATAATATCTTTTAAAGAATCTAATAAAAGATCATACTTAGATATATTTAATTCATCAACACCACTTTTACTAATAATATTAGTAACTTCGTTTTCAATTAAAAACTCTTCTTCTCCATAAATTAAATACATCATTTTACCACCTAGATTATTATATAATAAAAAAAAAAGTATTTCAATAAAATACCCTACGAATTCAGAACAAGATTAGTCGGTTCTTGAACCTCTTCTAAATTATTGTTGAAAGAACAATCAACAAATACAACTCCTATAACAAGTACAGCAAATAAAATCATAACTTTGCTTTTTAAAACATCTAACATACTAATCTCTTCCTTTCTGATAATAATTCTATCACAAACAGTTGTTCGTGTCAATACTAAAATTAAACAAATGTTTGACAAACATATATTTACATGTTATAATGTAAACATAAAAAGGAGGTAACGAATGAAGGAACTAACTAAAAAACAAAATGAAATACTAAATTACATAAAAAAATTTATAGTATCACACGGATATCCACCAACAACAAGAGAAATTGGAGCAGCACTTGGAATATCATCACCTGCAACAATTCATGTACACTTAGCTAAACTAGAACAAAAAGGATATATTAAAAAAGAAAACTCAAAAAATAGAGCTTTAGAACTATTAGTAGAAAACGAATATGAAGAAAAAAATGAAAACATAATTGAAGTACCACTACTAGGTAAAATTACTGCAGGAAATCCTATTGAAGCAATAGAACAACCAGATGAATACTTTCAATTACCAAGTTACTTAGTACCAAAAAATAAAGATGTATTCACACTAAAAGTAGATGGTGAATCAATGATAAATGCAGGAATACTAGATGGAGACATAGTAATAGTAGAAAGAAGAAATACAGCTAGAAATGGTGAAATAGTTGTCGCAATGACAGACGAAAATGAAGTAACACTAAAAACTTTCTATAAAGAAAAAGATCACTTCAGACTTCAACCTGAAAATGATACAATGGATCCATTTATATTTGATAATATTACAATACTAGGAAAAGCAATAGGACTATATAGAAAAATATAAGGAAAAAATCCTTATATTTTTTTATAAATATTCCTTTAAATGCTTAATCTCTTTTTCTTGAAACTTAACAATATCTTCTGCTAACTCTACTACTCCACTATCACATGTATCTTTATATGATTCAATCTTTTTATTCATATTAATAATACCCATAGTAAAACCTTGTGTAAGCATACCAGCTATACTAGAATCACTATTATCTTTTTTAACTTCCATCTTCATTTCCATAGAAGACATCATCTCTGCCATCATTCCAGCGCCCTCAGGTTCAACTTTATTCTTCTTTAAACATTTCTTACTTTTCTCTAAGTACTTCTCATAAGATTTCAATTCTTCTTCTAATAACTTTTTAATCTTATTATCCTTATCCTTTAATAATTCTAATAACTTAGTAGTACTTTTAACACCCATATCACAAGTCTCATAAATATGCATTAATAACTCATTCTTATCTTTCATAATATCACCAATATTATTATGATTTGAAAGTAAAAAAATATACAAATTAACTAAAAATTAAATAAATATATTGTACTAAAATTAATTATAAGTTAT
>CAKJXT010000050.1 GCA_918219625.1 Bacilli bacterium | reverse complement strand
TAAATAAAGAGGAGTTTTTAAAATTAAAGTTAAAAATAGACAATTGTGAAATAAGATTTATAAATAAAGATTTTGAACAGGTTTTTGGTTTTTTTAATTATTCTTATGACTTTATTAATTTGTCTAATATTTTTGATTATGTTACTCCTAATGATTTTGTTGATTTTATTAATAATGCTAGAAATAATCATTTGACGAATAATGGGAGTATAATGGTTAATTATTCATGGAGTGCTCCTGGTAGTATAGATAAGATTAATAGTGTGAGTACTCAGATTGGCGCAGAGCAGCGTGTTATTTCTGATATTAGTTTTGAGGGAAAAAGTTCTCAAGGTTCAATTATGGTTTGCCGTAGATAATTTATTTTTTGGGGGGATTGTATGAGTATTAAGTTTTATAAGTCTATTGCATTTAGTGGTGCTTGTTTAGTTTCTTTGTGTGGATGTAGTAATAAATCAAATAATGTTAGTGAGACTGCTAATAATGTTTCTAGTGGTCTTGATTATGTTGATATAACATTGCCGTCTACTACAGTATTACCTACAACTACAACATTTATTTCTACAACTACATCATTACCGACAACTACAACATTTGTTTCTACAACTACATCTTCTAGTACACCTATAAGTTCTACTGATTCATATTCTATTGTTAGTGATGATGAAAATTTTAGTGTTACTACTTGTACTATTACAGATGATGATTCTAAAGTTTTGGATTTTATTGGTAAAATGGGTGATAGTGTTAGGGATAGTTTTGATAGCGAAGAATTATTAGATAAAGGTAAATCATATTTTATATATTGTGTAGATTTCTTATTTTATGATGGTGAAATTGGTGGTATTAAGTTTGATGATTTAACTGATAGCGCAAAAGAACAGTTGTTATGCGATATAACTACTATTGATTCTCTTATATGTTCTAAGTATCCTAATTATAAGGATGATATTAAAGAGGGATATGGTACTGCTTATAATAAGGCTAGCGAGGTTATCAAAGAGGGAAGCCAAAATATTAAGGATTTTTCTAAGGAAAAATTAGGTGAAGAAAATTATAACAAATTAAAAGAGTATAAAGATTTATTTGTTGATACTGCTTTTGGTGACTGGGATGATTTTGTTAATATTTTAGGTAAAGGAAAACAAAAGGTTAAAGATTGGTATGAGGGACTTAAGTAGTCCTTTTTTGTAATTTAAAAGGACAGTTTAATCTGTCCTTCTTTGATCTAATACCCAATCTTGATATGTGTTGTATCTTCCACAATTAAGTTGTTTGTCATTTATTAATTCTCCAACTAGGCCGCCATGATCTTTTCCAGCGTATTCTCTATAACATGAGTTATTATATTTGTTTTTTAAGGATTCATAGAAAGGGTATGTTCCAGTCCCATGTCCGTTTTTGTCTATACTTCCAGTTACAAAAAGTGTTGGAATGTTTTGAAAATCTTCTTTAGTGAATGCTGTGAGGTCTTTGTTTACTGAAACCATTGTCGCTGTAGCAAAATAATTAGGTAATTCATGTATCACTGTTGGAGTACTATTTGCTCCCCAGCTAAATCCTATAAGATGTATTCTTGATTTGTCTATTCTATTTTGTTCTACTTCATAATCAATTAATCTTTTTAATGCTGCAGAGTCCCATTTTAATGTTGGTGCCTGTGGCATTAATACATAACAATTAAATTCTACACCATGATTTGCTTGGTATAAGAAACTCAAATCGTCTTCTAAAGTTGCTTTTATTCCTCTTGTTGGATTTGCATCAGCTTGTTGACCATTTCCGTGTAGATATACAATAAGTGCTGCGTTGTTACTGTCTACTTGTTTTGGAATATATAGATAATAATTATATTTTTCATATGATCTTAATACTATATTTTCACTTGTTTGTCCATCTGGATTATCTCTAAGCGTTCTTGCGATTGCTCCTCCTCCTGCTTTTGCTATTGTATTTGAATATGCTGGAACACCTGTTTCACCTGTGTAAGAGTAATCTATTTTTTCTCCTTTTTTATCAGGATCTTTTAGAGTACAGTCGGAATTATATTTATCTTGATCACTTAATAATCCTGGACATAGTGCTGCTGTTTTACTATCAATCTGTTGGCATTCCTTTGGGTGGAGCATGCAGTACATACAGTCTGTAAAACTATTATTTTTGCTTGCAACTAGTCCAATTACAAAGTTTATGATCGACGCTATAAAGAATATTATAATTGCAGCTATTAAGTTTGATACAAATTTCTTTTTTGCTTTATCTAATGATTCATCTACATTATTTGAGAATGTTACTTTTAGAAATGATAATATTCCTGATATTACTAGTAATATTGGTACAAGTATTTTAATTATTACATATGCTGTTGAAATTAATGTTGCGATTACAGTTGGGAATTTTTTATCTGTTCCACATACTATATATTCTTTTGCATTTATTATTGTTGGTGTTAGTAATGTTAATAGAATCATTACATTTAGTGTTTTTTTTCTTTTCATATTACACCTCTTACTGTAGTAATTTTAACACATTATTTATGTTAAAGCAATGGTTTGTGTTCATATATTTTTTTGTGTTTATAATATATAAATTTTGTTTTAATGTCTATTTTTGTCGTTGTCATATTTTTATTGTTATGATAAAATTATAATTGTGCGCGATTAACTTTTAGCAACCGTAATAGTAAGGAGATTGTATGATTAATTTTATTGTTGTAGATGATAATAAGAAGTTTTTAGATATTATGTTTGATATTATAACTAAAACTATGATGAGTAATAAGTTTAGTTATAAAACTCATTGTTTTGTTGAGTATGATTCTAGTTTTTATGATATCATGAATTCTACTTTATCTAATAAGATTTATATATTAGATATTGAGACTAGAGAAGCATCTGGTATTGATGTTGCGAGAAAGATTAGAAAACATGATATAGATAGTATTATTATTTTTGCGACTGTTCATAATGAAGCTGGGTTGGTTTTACTTAAGGATGATCTTATGTTTTTGAATTTCATATGCAAGTTTGATGACTTTGAAAACAAGTTAGCAAATTCTATTAATAAAGCATTAGAGTTTATTCATCATAAAGTTAATATTAAATTTCAAGATAGAGGTACTATATACACTATTCCTTTAAGTGATATTTTATATATTACTAAAGAATCTAATGATAGAAAATGCATTATTAAGACTGTAAATAATGAGTTTAAAGTTAATCTAACTTTAAAAGAAGTAATTGAGTTGTGTGATAACAAGCTTATTCAAACTCATAGAAGCTGTTTTGTTAATATGGATAGAGTTAGAATGATTGATAAACGTGAGAATGTTATTATATTTGATAATGGCTTGAGTATTGATATGTTATCTTCTACTTATAAGAAAGGGATTGGTGTTTGATGGTAAAGTTAGTGTTTGCAATTTCCGTTTTAAGTTTTGCAGAGATATTTGTTTGGTCGAAGTTTTATGATGAAAAAATATCTTTTAAAAAGTTTAATTTTTATATTTCATTGGTACTAATGTCTTTATTTGGTCTTTTAAACTATTTTTATGTTAATGCATTTATAAGAATGATATTATTAACTTTTTTGTTTTCATTTTGTAATTGGTTACTATTTAGAAAGAAAGTTAATGAATTTATAATATCTACAATATTTAGTCAAATATTGCTTACTATGGCTGATGTCTTAAGTGTTTTGATTCTAATATTTGTTTTTAAAATTGATACGTCTGGTGTTAAGAGTGACTATTTTGTAACACTTTTTGGAAATGTTTTGGTTTCTATTATATTTTTATTTATTAGTTTAATTCCATTTTTTAAATCTTTATATAAAAAACTTATTTCATTTACGGATAAAATTGATGTTAAGAATCTTGTTTTAGGTTGTTTATTATTAATAATAAGTGTTAATTTTTTAATGGCTGTTATTTATTATAATATGAAGTCTGTTTATGTAATTATGATTAATTCTGTTTTGCTGTTAGTTTATTCATTTATTGTTTATAAGGCTATGAATCAAAAAAATATTAATATGATTGTTCAAGCTGAAAATGTTTCTTTAATGGAAAGTCTTCATCAGTATGAAGATATGGTTGATCGTCAGAGGATTGATAATCACGAAAATAAGAATCAGTTATTAATTATAAAAAATATGATTAAAAAGAATGATAAGGATGTAATTAAGTATATTGATACTGTTGTTAAAGATGAGAAGGAAGATGATGAAGCTCTATATACCAAGGTTAAAAGTATTCCTTCTGGTGGTTTACAAGGTATTATATATCAAAAAATGTTATCTATGAAAGATAATAGAATTTTATTTAGTCTTGATGTTAGTCGTGATGTAAGAAAAATTGATCTTGAAAATATGAATATGGAAGATAATTACAAGTTGTGTAAGATTGTTGGTGTGCTTCTTGATAATGCCATTGAAGAAAGTTTAAAGATAGAGGATAGACGTATTATGATTTCTTTATATGTTGATGATAATATGCTTGTTATAGATATTTCTAATAGGTTTGATGGTAAAATAGATTTAGATAAAATTGATGAAGAAGGTTATACTACTAAGGGCGAAGGTCATGGGTATGGATTGTCTTTGGTTAAGAAGTTAGTATCTGGTAATGATTGTTTTATTAATGAAAGAAAGATTAATAAAGATATATTTAAACAAATAATAAAATTTAAGATAAAATAAAAAATGTTAGAAATTAATCTAACATTTTTATTTTATTTAATTAAGCTCTTAGGACATTCTGGTTCGTCTAACATAACAAAGAAGCATGCATTTGAACCAGTACTAGCTGCAGCAGCACCCAAGAATGATAAAATTGAAGCTATAAAAGTCATATTATCCCTCCTTTTTATTCTCTATGTTTAAATATTAATTTAAACCATATTTTTAATGTATGTTTTGTAGTTATTGTATGGCATTTTGAATAATTTATATGTTAATGGTGATATTAGTATATTTTGTAATATTGTTGAATATATAAAGCAATTAGAAACAAAGTTATTATTTATTTTTATTGAAAGAATTATATATATTATTGCGATTATTGTTGATAATACTTTATATACCTTTCTTCTTTTTTTATTTATTATTGGTCTTTTTTCAGTGTCTGCTGGTGAGAATGAGTATATTCCAATAATTGATATTATTCCTATTATTAATTTTGTTGTAGTGTTTAATGTTGTGTATATTGAGAGTAGTGGAAATCCTATGAATGATAGTGTTGATGTTATTAAACATATCCATGATTTAGATGCATGTATTCCAAATGAAGGGGCTCTCATTATTGAATATATTATTAGAAATATTAAGAATTCTTTAAATATTCCTAGTATTATACATATGGTGCTGATTATTATTATTTTTGTAATTGTTAGATATATTCCTTCTAATCCATATTCTATTTCTTCTAATTTTGTATCATCATATTGCATGTTTTTCTTTATTATGTTCATACATTTATCTAATACAAATTCCTTCATACTATTACCTCTTGATGTAAGTATAGTTAAATAAAATATCGAAATTTGTATGTCGACTTCTAATGTTAGATTTATGTTTTTAGTTTGTTTAAATTAATTCTGTGTTTATGTTTTTTTAGTTTTAGACATTATTTTTTTGGTTTAATGATATGTTCGGTTTTCGTATTTTGACATATAGTATAATTTAAATGTTTTACGGTAAAAAATATGTCGAATTTTGATGGTTTGTTTTTGTTGAATTTGTACTGTGAAATGAAGTATATTTGTATTGTAAGCGATTTTACTAGAAGGGAGATTTTTGATATGAAAGGCAAAGTAAAATGGTTCAATAATGATAAGGGGTTTGGTTTTATTGAGTATAAGGAGGATGAAGATATTTTTGTTCATTATTCTTCAATTTTGTCTAGTGGATATAAGACTTTAGTTGAAGGGCAGTATGTTGAGTTTGAACTT
>CAKJXT010000049.1 GCA_918219625.1 Bacilli bacterium | reverse complement strand
TAGTTTAATGGCTCCTGCTAAGACATTGAATACTACAGTTATACTTGATAATAATAATTATCAATTTAAAGTAAATGGTCAAATTATTACTTTTGATGGTTATTTAAAGGTATATGGTGAGTATGAAGATACTAAGGATCAGGTTTTACCTACATTTAATAATAATGATAAACTTAAAACTGATGATATTGAGTCTACTCAACATTTTACTCAACCACCAGCTCGTTATACAGAAGCTAAATTAATTAAGGATTTGGAAGAGTTAGGTATTGGTAGACCTAGTACATATGCGACTATTATTGATACTATTAAGAAACGTGGATATGTTGATATAGTTGATAAGAAGTTTGTTCCAACTGAAACTGGTTTTGAGATTACTGATAAATTACAAATGGGATTTAGTAATATTATAAATGTTGAATATACAGCTAATATGGAAAGTGATCTTGATAAGATTGCGGAAGGTAATCAGGTTTGGTATGAGACTTTGGATAGATTTTATAAAGATTTTGAGCCTTCTTTAAAGAAAGCATTTGATTTATTACCTAAAAAAGAGGTTAAAGAAACTGGTGAAGTTTGTCCGGATTGTGGTAAGCCACTTGTTATTAGAAAAGGTAGATATGGTGAGTTTACTGCTTGCAGTGGATATCCAAAATGTAAGTATGTTAAGACTGAACCAAGGGTAGAAGAAGAGATTATCGATTGCCCTAATTGTGGTGGTAAAATTGTTGAGAAACGTAGTAAACGTGGTAAGATTTTTTATGGGTGCAACAATTATCCTACTTGTAAGACAGCTTACTGGGATAAACCAATTGGTAAGTTATGTCCAGAATGTAAGAGTATGTTGACTCAAAAAGGTAAAAAGATTAAATGTTCAAGTTGTGATTATAGTGAAGAACTAGAAGATGAATAATTTTCTAGTTCTTTTATTTGGTTTATGGTATAATACGTTTGAATGAGAGGTCGGTCAATTATATGAAACGAACATGGGAAGAAATGTATGTGTATGCTAAAAAGTATTATGAGCATCACGGAAATTTAGATATTAAACAGTCTTTTAGAACAAATGATGGATATACATATGATGAAAATGGTGTAATTAAACTTGGATTATGGATTGCAAATCAAAGAAATTTTTGTCATCCTGAAAGTGAAAAAGGAAAATTATTGTTAAAAATAGAGATGCGTTTTGAAAAAAGACCAAAAAAGAGAATGGATTCAAAATGGTTGGAGTTTTATGGGTACTTAAAAAAATATTATGAATATTATGGTAATTCGAATGTAAAAACAGATTTTATAACAAAAGATGGATATACATATGATCCAGATGGTATAAAATTGGGTAGATGGTTATCTGATCAAAAAAAATTATGCGCTCCTGATAGTGATAGGGGGCAATTGTTAGCTCAACTAGAGGTTACATTTGAAAAAACAGATGCCTGGTATGAAATGTATGAATATGCTCAAAAGTATTATAGTTATTATGGAAATTTGGATATTAAACAATATTTCAGAACAGAAGATGGATATACATATGATCCAAACGGTAGTATAAGATTAGGAGCATGGATAGCAAAACAAAGATTTTTACTTGATCCTACGAACGGTGAATCGAGTTTACTTAAAGATAAAAGACGAAATCTGCTTAATGGTATTGGTATGATTTGGAAAAAAAATAAGTCAAAGAATAGTGAATGTAGAAATGTTACATTTAAATTTGATGGTTTTGATTTTGAAAAAAATCAGTCGGTTCTTTCACATATTTCAGTTATTGAGTTTAAGGTAAAAATAGATTTTTTAGAGGAAAAAGGATACCCTATTGTTGATGGGAGTGGAATGTTACATGAAATTTTTTCTATGTCTAGTATGAATATGAAATTAAAATATGGTGTTAGTTTAGAAGACTTAGTTAATTTGTATTGTAAAGAGAAGAGTAAGTAGATTTTAATCTACTTTTCTTTTATTTTTGTATAAATTTTGTTATAATACTTTTAAGGTGATGATATGGAAAAACTATATGGAATTGTTAAAGAAGTTTATATTCCTGACGAGTATAAAAATGGTAATTTATTAGATGTTATGGATAGAAGCGTTATTGGGTTTAAAGTGTTAATTGATGATGAAATTTTAGATTTTCAATTTGAACAAGATGAGTTTAATGTTAAGATTATGAAAAATGATGAAGTATTAATTATTAAGCAGGTTATTGATGGTAAAGAGTATATAGATATTGAAGGTGTAGATTATGAATGAGTTTAGTGTTGTTGGATTATATGATCATAATGCAGATTCTTATAGAAAAGTAAGAGAAGCATTTGAAACAAGTGATGTTGTTGGAATAGTTCACGCAACTGGTACTGGTAAGAGTTATAATGCTTTGCAGCTTGCTTATGATAATAAAGATAAGAAGATAGTTTGGTTAGTACCTACTAATGCCATTATAGAACATATTATTAAGTCTATTAATGATAATCCTAATTTAGATATAAAAAGAGATTTTCCTAATTTGGAGTTTAAGACTTATCCAGGTTTAATAAGCATGGATACTGAAGAATTAAAAGATATGGATATTGATTTATTAATTCTTGATGAGTTTCATCATACTGGAGCTCCAGTATGGGGAAGAGTAGTTAATAGTGTGATTGATACTCATCCTGATATGAAAGTATTTGGAATGACTGCCTATACTGTTAGAGATAGAGGGACTTCTTATGAAAGAGATATGTCTCTTGATGAAGGTGATGAATTATTTTCTGATAATATTGTAAGTAGATATGATCTGTGTGATGCGATGATTGATGGAGTTTTACCTAAACCTATTTATAGAAGTTCATATATTAAATTAATTGATATGGCAAGTGAGTTAGAACAAAGAGTTTTAAGATTAGCTGCATCTGGAAGAGATTGCTCTGAATATATTAAGATTTTAAGTGATGTTAAGAAAAAACTTCATGAAGCACCTAGTATAGGTGAGATAGTTAAGAAAAATATTAAGAAAAATGGAAAATATATTTATTTTTGTCCTCCAGCTAGTGAAGAGGGAAGTAATGATATTGAGACTATTAAGAGGCAAGCAATGTCTTGGTTTAAAGAGATAGCTCCAGAAGAAGATATTGTTTTTTATACTTCTTATAGTGATATGGAAGATAGTGGAAAGTCAAATCGTGAAGCATTTTATGATGATTTAGATTTAGATGGTAATAAAGTAGATGGTAAGTTAAGAGTTATGTTTGCGATTAATCAATATAATGAAGGAGTACATGCTCCTAATATTGATGGAGTTATAATGGGTAGAGGAACATGTTCTGATATTGTATTTTTTGAACAATTAGGAAGAGCTTTATCTGTTAGTAGTGGGGTAAAAGAAAAGATAGAATTATATTGTACTTATTCAATTGAAAGATTAAGATTAATGTGTTCTCAAAATAATATTAGTTTTAATAATGATATGAGTAAGAATAATTTGATTGAAAAGTTAGTGGCGCCTGTTATAATTGATTTAGCTGGTAATATAGATTTTATTAGAGAATTAGAAGATAATCTAAAGGATAGATTAAAAGAATTAAAAGAAAAAGGTGATGGTACATTAATCAGAGGAGTATTACCTGATGCATCTTTTGATTTAGATATGTATGAGGTTGATTTATTTAATATATTAGAAGATTTAAAAGCAAAAACTAAAATGACATGGGATGACTGGTATAAGTTGGCTGAAGAATATTATAAGGAACATGGGGATTTGGAAGTACCTTCTAAATATACTACAAAAAATGGAGAAAAGTTAGGTCAATGGATTAGTACTCAAAGAGATGCATATAAAAATAGAGATTTATCTACGTTAGGAAAGAAAAACAATAGAAAACCATTATCTGATGAGCAGATATCTAAGCTGGAAAGTATCGGTATGATATGGAATGTATTAGACTCAAGATGGGAAGAAATGTATGAGTTAGCTAAGAAATTTTATAAAAAAAATGGGCATTTGAATATTCCAGCAAGGTTTTATACAAAAGATGGAATAACGTTTAATATAAATGGTATGCAGTTAGGTTACTGGATTTCTAGACAAAGAAAAGCATATGAAAAAAGAAATAATCCTATTGAAAAGAAAGATAGATTAAAACCTTTAACAGATGAACAGGTATCTATGTTATATAGTATTGGAATGGTATGGAATGTATTAGACTCAAGATGGGAAGAAATGTATGAGTTAGCTAAGAAATTTTATAAAAAAAATGGGCATTTGAATGTTTCACAAGATTTTTATACAAAAGATGGAATTACATATGATGAAAATGGTGAGCCATTAGGTCCATGGATTTCTAATCAAAGACGAGCATATAAAAAAAGAGATATTTCTATTGAACAAGGAAAAAATAAAATAAGACCTTTAACTGATGAACAAGTGTTTAGGTTAGAAAGTATAGGAATGGTATGGAATGCTTTTGATGCAAATTGGACTAAAATGTATACTTTGGCAAAAAAATTTTATATGGAAAATAGAAACTTGAATGTCCCAAAAAGATTTAAAACAAGTGATGGGATTACATATGATGAAAATGGTGAGCCATTAGGTCTATGGATTTCTAGTCAAAGACGAGCATATAAAATAAGAGGTATTTCTATTGAGCAAAGAAAGATTACTAATAAACCTTTAACTGATGAACAAGTATTTAGGTTAGAAAGTATAGGAATGATATGGGAACCTAAAAAGGTTAAACCTATTGAGGATATTTGTAAAAAGAGTGGTATTGATGTTGTAAAGAATACACATGTTATTCAACATATATCATTTGTTGAATTTAAAATTAAAATGAAATTTTTAGAGGAAAAAGGATATTCTGTTGTTGATGAAAATGGAATATTACATGAAATATTTTCTATGTCTAGTATGAATATGAAGTTAAAATATGGTGTTAGTTTAGAAGACTTAGTTAATATATATGGTGAGGAGAAGAGTAAGTAATGTTTTTAGATAAGTATCTTGATAATTTCTATTATGATTTAGTTTATGGTAATTATGATTCTTCATATTTAGATGGATTAGATGAAAGTAATTTTGTTTCTGTATATAATGTTTTTAGTAAATATAATTTCTATTTCGTTAATGATATTATATTGAATTATATGGAATTATTCGAAATGGAACCTAATGATGTGGAAAATGGTATTCTTAAATTAAGAGATAAACTTGGTCCTGATTTTGTTTTTGTAATTGGAAATGATATGAAGTATTTAAATGAAATAATTGTTGAAGAACTAGAAGATGAATAATTTTCTAGTTCTTTTTTTGAAATTGGCCACTGGTGGTGGCCAATTTGTTTTATATGTAAATTTTGCCATTATTACTGGCAAATTTATCATTTTATAAAATTTTTTTAATATCTAAGGAATTATTAAATCTATGTCGTATGATATTTATAGAAGGTGATATAATGCTTGAAGTAATTGATAAAAATAGTTTTATAAGTATTGTTAATGATATAAAGAAAGATATTAAAAATACTCAAATAAGAACTTTTCAACAAGCTAATAGCAATCTAATTAATTTGTATTTTAGAATTGGTAAAAGATTAGAAGAAAACAGTAAATATGGTAATAGTTTTATAAAAAATGTTGCTGAAAGTATTAAATTGGAGTATCTAGGATTAAAAGGTTTCTCTGAAAGAAATTTAGAGAGAATGAAGAGATTTTATAAGGAATACAAAATGTATGATGAAAAAGTGCCACAGGTTGTGGCACAATTACCTTGGGGTCATAATGCTGTGTTGTTCGAAAAAATTAAAGATATTAAAGTTAGAATGATATATGCTTCCTACTGAGGATGATATAAATATGCATATTGAAATAGATTAAAAAAAGAATTAGTTTTTAGCTAATTCCTTTATTTTTTCTGTGTTTTTAAAGTTTAATTTTGCGATTTTATTTAGTATATCTATTCCATATTGTTTAGTTAGTTTAAGTCCTATTTCATCCACTTTAGGTCCTGCTCCTTTTACTAGGAATGTATTATAAGTTTGTCCTAATTTATCGAATTCTTTTAAGAATATATATCTACTTATTAATGAAGCACATGCTACTGATAAGCATTTATCTTCTGCTTTTGTCATGAATGTTATTCCTTTTGTATAGTTTGGTACTTGTTTTAGGTAGTTATAATATACAAATGGTTTAGCGAATTGATCTACTACTATATATTCTATGTCATTGTAATTTTGTTTTATTTTTGTTAAAACTTTATTATGCATAATAGCTTTAATTTTATTCATATTAATATCAGAGTTATATTTTTGATTATATTCTTCATTTGATAGAATCATACATTCATATGGTATTTTTTTAATAATTTGTGGAACTATTTCTAGTATTTTTTCATCTGTTAGTTTTTTTGAATCTTTTACTCCTAGACTTTCTAAGAATTTTATGTTTTCTTTATTTACGTATGAAGCTGTTACTACTATTGGACCGAAGTAGTCACCAGTTCCAACTTCATCTGATCCTATTGTTGTTGCGTTATATATTTTAGGATCTATGTATATTTTTTCTTTTTCTTTTTTCTTTTTGTCTTCTGAGTTAGACATTTCTACTTTTTTAGTAGGGTTTAAATGTCTTTCCATTTCTTTCCACATATTTGCGTCTATATCTGCTGAAATACCTTGAAATACTGCTTTTCCAGATTGATATAGTGTTATTACTGTATCTGCTTCATCTGCTTGGAATATTGCATAGTCTGGTGTTTTAGGCCTTTTTTTATCTTCAAAGTATTCAATCATTTTTTCTTTAGTGTTTTCACTTACTTTTAATGTTATAGTCATAAGATTCCTCCTTCTTATATTTTAACATATTTCTATTTATTTTTGTATAATTTTGTAATATAATGTTTATGAAAGGTAGATGTGTATGAATATAGTTGATATAATTATTATTATATTTATTTTAATAGGTGGGTTATTAGGTTTTAAAAGAGGCGCAGTTAAGGAATTTGTTTCGGCTATTGGATTTTTTGTAATAGTTGTTTTATCTTTTCTTTTGAAAAATCCTTTATCTGTTATATTTTATGAGAATTTACCATTTTTTAAATTTGGAGGAATTTTTAAAGGTGTTACTGCTTTAAATATTGCTTTATATGAATTAATTGCTTTTTTAGTAGTAGCTTTAGTATTAACTTTTATTTGGAAACTTGTTGAGTGCGCAAGTAGTGTAATGCAGAAGATTATTAATATGACTATATTTTTGGGATTACCTTCTAAAATAATTGGTTTTATTATTGGTATAATGGAATATTATGTTTTAGCTTTTATTATTATTTATATTTTGACAATCCCTATAATTAGTTGTAAGCCTGTCATTGAAAGTAAAGGAGCTCAACATATTTTAAACGATACTCCTATTGTTTCTAGATTTGTTAAGAAAAGTTCTGGATTTATTGGTGAGTTTATTGAATTAAGGGATAAGTATCAAGTTACTGAAAGTGCGAACCAATTTAATTATGAAACTCTTGATTTATTTATGAAATATGATATAGTAGATGTTAAATCTGTTAAGAAGTTGAAAGAAAAAAATAAAATAAGTATTGATGGAATTGAAACATTGATTGAAAAGTATGAGGAGGGACAATAATGTTAGTACATGGGAATAAAGATAATTTTGATAGCTTAATTAGTGATGGAGTAGTA
>CAKJXT010000048.1 GCA_918219625.1 Bacilli bacterium | reverse complement strand
GATATTCATATTGGATTTTCTATGTTAATTGGTTATATATTTGCTTCAAATGGAGCTCATTCTATTATTGTTTGTTCAAATACTTTATATGATATACCTCATTCTAATTATTTGAGCAGACGTATAAAGGCTTTGTTTTTGACAATAATATTAGTAGTTTTATTTGTATTTACTCTTTTTGTTTTAGCCTTTGGTAATAGTATTTTACAGTTTGTTTTATCTACTAATTTCTTTGGTTCTTTTGGCAATAAAATTTATTATTTATTTTTACTTCTTAAATGGCCGATAGCTATTATATTTATATTTTTTATGATTAAGCTTATTTTTACAGTTTCTCCTGATGCGACTATTAAGAGTTCAAATACTACTAAGGGTGCTTTTTTTACAACTATTTCTTGGATGATTTCTACTTTTATTTATTCTTATTATGTCCTACATTTTTCACATTATGATATTTTTTATGGAAGTATGGCTAATATTATAATTATGATGATTTGGGTTTATATTTTGGCAATTACCTTAGTTATTGGTATAGCTATTAATACTCAATCATATAGGGATGATTCTAAGGATAAAAAAGATTTAATTGTTAATAATAAATAATGAGTACATATATTACCAGTATGTACTTGTGGCAAACTATATATGGTAAATTCCTCTAAAAACGAAATTTTTTCGTTTTTTAATTTTTGTTTGATTTACAATTATATGTAGAATTGTTATACTTATAATAGGTGGTTGTATGGATAGAATAAAAAAGATAGAAGAAAAAATAACTAGAGCAATAATATTGTCCGAAGCTGAAATAAATTATTATATTAGCTCTGCTCAAAATAATCCAGAAAAATTATATAATATTGGCCAATTATATTATGATGGGATTTGTGTTGAACAAAATTATCAAAAAGCAATAGAATATTATGAGAAGGCTGCAGAGCAAGGAATTCCTGAGGCAATAAGCATTCTTGGATATATGTATGATGTTGGTTTAGGCGTAAAACAAGATTTTGAAAAAGCAAAAAAATTATATGAAAAAGCAGCAGAGCAAGGAATTTCTGGAGCAATAAGCAATCTTGGATATATGTATGAGAATGGTTTAGGCGTAAAACAAGATTTTGAAAAAGCAAAAAAATTATATGAAAAAGCAGCAGAGCAAGGAAATTCTGTGGCAATAAGCAATCTTGGATTTATGTATCATTATGGTATGGGAGTAGAACAGGATTCTGAAAAAGCAATAGAATTATTTGAAAAATCAGCGAAGCAAGGAAATGAAGGTGCCAAAAGAAGTATTATGAGATATAGATATTCAAATGGAGAAAGAATAGAATATGCTCAGTTGTTTTTTTTAGAGGGAGTGTTTCATAAGAATGATTCATATTATGAAAAAATTAAAAAGAGGATTTGTGATGGTGAAGAAATAATAAGTGTTAAATCTTTAATTGATTTGACTCGTATTCAAATCCCAAAAGGGTGCCAAGATAACAATAAAATTAAAGATCATATAATAAAGGCAATACTAGATTTTCTTAATGAAAAAGATGATAATACAATAATAAATATTAGACAAGTGAAAGACTTAAGAGCTAGTGTTGCTGATGATTTTTATACAGTCTTTGATTTTAAAAAGATAATAAATATATATAAAAAAATTTTGGATTGTATCGATTTGAATCAAAATCAAGAAGATATATTTATGCAAATATATATAAAGCTAGGATTAATGATTAGTTATGATTTTGATGCAGCAGCGCCGGGTATATTAGAAAAAAGGTCAGTATCAAGAAATTTAATGGTACTTTTAAATAAAAAAGGCGTTTGTCGAGGATATGCAGTAATATTAAAGAATATATTAGATATTGTGGGTATAGAATCAAATATTTTACATTCTAGACCTGTGGATGATAAAATTACACATGCATTTAATCAAGTTAAAATAAATGGAAAATGGTATTATTGTGATTTAACTGGTGATAATACTCAAATAAAGAAAAATGAGAAAATGGCTTTTTGTTTAAAATCGAGAGAGTCTTTTGTTACTGTTTTATCTCATGAGGCGATGGATAAGAAACAAGAACATGAGTCTAATGAGGATTATTCTAATGTTCAACGTTTATTTTGGAAAAATAAATTTAAATTATTTATAAATAAATTAATTATGCCTATAGAACAATTGATTGAACCTGCAGGTATAAAAGAAGATGGAGGTAAATCTAGATGAAAATAATGAGTGAGAGTATTGCTGATTATATAGATTTAAATTATGATATAGAAGAATTTAATGATATAAGTGAGTTAGGTAAAGTTGAAGAATTGGTGATAAATAATTATAATTATTCGTTAGATGTTGCTCCTTTTTATCCTAATGAGTTAAGTTATTTTAATAATTTAAAAGAGTGTACATTTATGAATTTTGAAATTACTGATGAGATTGTAGATAATTTAAATAAGATCAATTTAAAAGAATTATCATTAGATAATTGTAGATGCTTTATAAATAGTATGTTAAAAGTAGATAGATTATTTGTAGAAGAATCAAGTATTAATTTAAAGAATATAGATGTTAAGGAACTAACAGAATTAGAGAGTGGTACGGTTGATATATCTGATTTGAATAATAACATAAGCGAGTTAATATTATTAAATTGTGATTTAGTTAATTGTAGTTTATTAAAAAACTTTTCTAATTGTAAGATTGAATTGGTTGGTTGTACATTAGATGATGATTCGATTATAGATTTAGAAAATGTAAAATATGATCCTCAAATGTATGTAAGAGTACAATAATAAAAAAATTTATAAATTTTATAATTTATAGATTTTTTTTATTTTGTTTATCTATAATTGCAGATATTTAATTTCTGTTATATATGGGCTAAAAATCTGTAATTTTTTATTTACAAAAATTAACAAACAAATGTTTGCAAAAAGTATTGACATTGTTATTTTTTTATTGTAAAATGAGTTTGTACTTAGTTAGGAGGAAAATAAATGGTAAAATCTTCAGGTGATAAAACCTTAGATCAAGTATTAGCTGATATTGAAAAACAATTTGGTAAAGGAGCTGTAATGAAACTTGGTAGCCATGAACATAGAAATATTGATGTTGTACCAAGTGGTTCTATTTCATTGGATGTTGCTTTAGGTATAGGTGGATATCCAAAAGGTAGAATAGTTGAAATATATGGACCAGAGTCTAGTGGTAAAACTACTTTTGCGCTTCATGCGATTGCTGAAATACAAAAGAAGGGTGGACGTGCTGCATTTATTGATGCTGAACATTCCTTAGATCCTCAATATGCTGCAAGACTTGGTGTTAATATTGATGAATTATTATTGTCTCAACCTGATAATGGAGAGCAAGCTTTAGAGATTTGTGAGGCTTTGGTTCGTAGTGGTGCGATTGGAATTGTTGTAATAGATTCTGTTGCTGCATTAGTACCTCAGGCTGAGATTGAAGGTGAGATGGGAGATTCTCATGTTGGTTTACAAGCTAGACTTATGAGTCAGGCTTTAAGAAAGTTATCGGGTATAATTAGTAAGACTAATACAGTCGCTATATTTATTAATCAATTAAGAGAGAAAGTTGGAGTTATGTTTGGAAATCCAGAGGTTACTCCAGGTGGTAGAGCACTTAAGTTTTATTCTTCTATTAGATTAGAGATTAGACGTTCTGAACAAATTAAGTTAGGAACTGATATTATTGGTAATAAGACAAGTATTAAAGTTGTTAAGAATAAGATGGCTCCACCTTTTAAAACATGTTCTGTTGACATTATGTATGGAGAAGGTATTTCTCAAACTGGTGAATTAGTTGATTTAGCTAGTGAAGCTGGTATTATTGATAAGAGTGGGGCATGGTATTCTTATAAGGGTGAGAAGATAGGTCAAGGTAGAGAAAATGTCAAAGACTTATTTAAGAAAGATGCTAAGTTAAGAGATGAAATTAGTAAAAAAGTAAGGGATTATTATTTTGAGAAAGATTCTAATTCTAAAGATATAGATGTTGATCCTGATACTGGTGAAATAAAATAGGTTAATCCTATTTTATTTGCTTTTATATTTATTTTCGTGTAGAATGTTTGTAGGTGATTTTGATGGAGAGATTACAAAAGGTTATAGCTAATAGTGGTTATTGTTCTAGAAGAAAGGCTGAGGAGTTAATTTCTGATGGTAAGGTTAGAGTTAATGGAATGGTTGTTTCTGAGTTAGGATTTAAAGTTGATGGCAATGATCAGATAATGATTAATAACGAGGTTTTATCTAGAGAAGAAAAGGAATATATTTTACTTAATAAACCTAGAGGTGTTGTAACTACTACTAGTGATGAGAAGAATAGAAAAACTGTTATAGATTTAATTAATACTAATAAAAGATTATATCCAGTTGGGAGACTTGATTATGATACTACTGGGGCTTTACTTCTTACTAATGATGGTGAGTTAACTAATTTACTAATTCATCCTCGTAATAAAATTGATAAGGTTTATATAGCTAAGGTAAAAGGATTTTTTGATAAAGAGAGCGCTCTTACTATGAGTCGTGGTGTTGTTATTGATGGTGTTAAAACTGCTAGAAGTTTTGTTAAATTAAAAAAATTTGATAAGAATAGTAATACTTCTTTAGTTGAAGTTGTTATTCATGAAGGTAGAAATCATCAAGTTAAGAAAATGTTTAATGCTGTTGGATTTGATGTTCTTAAATTAAAAAGAGAAATGTTTGCTTTTTTGGATGTAAATGGTCTTAAAAGTGGTGAATATAGATATTTAAGTATTAAGGAAGTTAAGCAATTATATAGTTTGGTAAAATAAAAAGTTATACATTTGTATAACTTTTTTTAAGCAGCTTCTTTCATTTCATTTGTTGTTTGTTGAATTCCTTCACTTATTTCAATTGCGCTTACTGGACATCCTTGTTCAGCTTCTTTTGCGTCCTCTGTGATATTTTCAACATTTTCATTTATTGGTTTTGCGTATCCGTCTTCATTGAATTCAAAATAATCTGGTGCGATTGCTGTACAAGCTCCGCATCCTATACAATTTTCATTTACTTTAATTTTCATTTACATCCCTCCTAAAATAATTATAAATAAATTTATTTGATTTTGCAATTAAAACTTTTAAAATTGTTGTTTTTATTGTATAATATTTTTAGGTGATTGGTATGGCTAGTAGAATGGAAAAATATCATTCTGGTACTTCTCAATCTGGTACAAGAAGCGTTAGAAATGAAAGCTTATATAAAGATATTTATGAAAATGCTGAATATTCTAATATTGAGGGTATAGCTGCTATGGAGAAAACTAATGAGATTAGCCTTGAACAGATTAGGGAATTGCTTAAAGAACGTGAGACAAATAAGAAAAGAAGTTTGGTTAATAGAGAGGTTCAAAGAACTTATGTAGAACCTGTTGAAGAAAGAAATTATGATATTCGTGATGTTTTAGTTAAGGCTAAAGATAATCATGTTGAAAGTAATGAAAATAGAAGATTAAATAATACTCAATTAAATGTTTTTAAAGGTATTGATGATAAAGATAAATCATATGATGATGAAGAAATTGAAAGAACTTTAGTTAATACTGGAGTATTGAAAGGATTTAATGATAGTGAGTTGTCGCTTGACATGTTAAGTGATTTAAAGTCTACTGGTAATACTGTTGTTAATAAGACTAATTCAGCTTTATTATTAAAAGAGGTTGAAGAGGCTAAAGATAAATATCAAGTTAAAGAAGATGATGGTTTGGATAAGTCATTCTATACATCTAGTTTAAATTTTAAAGATGAAGATTTTGAACAATTAAAGGATATACAAGATTCTATTGAGAATAACAATAAAATGATTAAAACTTTATTTATCTTATTTACTTTAGTTGTGTTAGTGGTTGTTGGATTTATATTATATAAAGTTTTATAACAAAGGTTTGAACCTTTGTTTTTTTTAACAGTTTTTTTCTATTTTTGCTTTTTTATAATATATGTTTTTTTGTTTGAAGAATTCATTAATGTCATTATAAATATATGTATGTTCTTCATATTTATAGTTAATGCTGTTGTTATCTTTATATGGAATTATTTCATTATATTTTATTGTTTTGGTTTTACAGTCTATATTTATTTTATCTATAATAATTAGATTATTTAGTTCTAAGTAATCTGGTATGTGTATGAATATTGAAATAATAAATAATAGTATGATTATGAATATTGTTTTTTTCATTTGAACCATCCTCTAATAGTATTCTTTGTAAGTTTTGAGTTTCTATATTTTGTTTTTGTGTCTATTTTTATAAATGAATCTTTTATTTCGTTTTTATCGATCATTAAATAGTGATAGTTGAATATTTTAGTGAAGTACATATTATATAACATAAATATAAGTCCTATTATTATTCCATATATTCCTAGGATCGAACTTGCGATTAGCATTAGTATTTTATAAAACCTAATTGTATTTACTAGTTCTATTGAGTTAAATATTAATCCTGAAATTGATGATAGTGCGGTTATGATAATTACAATTGGTGAGACTATTCCAGCGGCGACTGCAGCGTCTCCTAGTATTAATCCTCCTAGTATTGAAATTGACGTAGATGTTGTTGTAGACATTCTTACATCGCTTTCTTTTAGTATTTCAAAACATATAATCATAATTAGTGTTTCAATGTATGCAGGAAATGGTACAAAGCTTCTTCCAGCTTTTAGTACTAATAGTAATGGGTATGGTACTAGATTATAGTTTCTGGTTGTAACTGCTATATAGATTCCTGGAAGAAATATTGCGGTTAGGAATGCGATTAGTCTAATTATTCTTATAAAAGTAGTGTTGAATGATTTTTGAAAGTAGTCATCTGTTGTATGAAAGAAGTCTATAAAAAAACTTGGTAGTATTAAAGCGTATGGGCTATTATCAACAAGTATTATTACTTTTCCTTCTAGAAGTGCCATACTACATTTATCTGGTCTTTCACTCATCATTATTGTAGGAAACAAATTTGTTTTTTCTTCTAATGCGTTTTTTAAGTAACTTGAGTCTATTATTCCATCAATGTTTATATTTTTTAGTTTAGAAGTTATATTGTTTACTAGTGTTTTATTACATATATCATCAATATATAGAATTCCTATTTTTGTTTTTGTATAGTTTCCAATATTTATATTTTTACATTTTAGATGTTTACTTTTTATTCTTTTTCTAATGAGTCCTAAATTATTATTGTATAGTTCTGAGAAGCTATCTTTTGGCCCGCCTATGGATAATTCACTGTCACATTTAGATATTCCTCTATCTAGGTTATTTTTTAGTTCAAATGCATATATGTTTTTATTTATAATTACTATTGCGAATCCCATATTTAAATAATATATTATTTCTTCTTTTTTTATATTTTTTTCATTACTACATGGAATATAGTAATTTAATTTTTTTAGTTCTTTTTTATTTAGTTTAGTTAATCTAAATAATATATATTCATTAATACTTTTTGTACTTGTTAAAACTTCATTAAATATAATATTAATTTCTACTTTATCAATAATTATGTTTTTAAATATGTAATCATTTGATGGAGATAGTTCTTTTTTTATTTCATTAATCATTTAACCACCACTATTATTATGATTAAAGGATATATTAATATACAAATTTTTGGTATAATTGTATTGAGGGATTACTATGGAAGTTAAGATTGAAAAGTTAGATAATTTTGGAAGAGGAATAACTTATATAAATGATAAGATTTGTTTTGTTGAAGGTGCTTTAGAGGGTGAAGTTGTTGATATAGATATTATTGTTGATAAAAAGAAGTATCAAGAGGCAATTGTTAATGATTATTTAAAGGTGTCTGATAAGCGTATTAAAGAGGATTGCCCTTTTTCTAAAGTTTGCGGTGGATGTAATTTAAATCATATGAGTTATTCTGATGAAAATGATTTTAAGAAGAATAAGATTAAACAATTAGTTGAAAAGTATACTAGTGTTTCTTCTAGTTTGGTAAGTGATATTGTTTATGATTCTAGAAGTAATTACCGAAATAAAATAGTTTTACATGGTAATAAAAATATTGGTTTATATAAGAAGTCTTCTAATGATATAGTTAGTGTTGATAAGTGTATTTTAGTTGATGATAAAATAAATAGTATTATTGAAATATTAAATAGAGTTAATAAGAGTATTAAGGAAGCAACTATTAAAGTTTCAAATGATTCTAAAGAGATTATGGTTTCTATTAAAGGTGAAGTGTTAGATACATATGAATTAATTAATACAGTTGATGTGTTAATTATTAATGATGAGTTTTTAACTGATAAAAAGCAAATAATAAATCCAATTGGTAATAAGAGATATTATGAGTCTAATGAATCATTTTTTCAGGTTAATAAGACTTTGACTGAAAAATTATATGATGAGGCTTTAAGCGTTGTTAAAAATGATAAACCAGATAATGTACTTGATTTATATTGTGGTACTGGTACTATAGGAATATATGTTAGTGATTATTGTAAAAAAATAATTGGTGTTGATTATAATAAGTCTAATATAGCTGATGCGAATAAGAATAAGGAATTAAATAATTGTAATAATATAGAGTTTATTTGTGATAAGGTAGAGAATCAAATTGATAAGTTTAATAATATTGATATAGTAATAGTTGATCCTCCAAGAGCTGGATTAGATTCTAAGACAAAAGATTATTTGAAGAAAATTAGTTCTAAAAAGATTATTTATATATCTTGTGATCCTGTAACTCTTATGAGAGATATAAATGATTTAAGTGATAGTTATAGTGTTAAATATATAAAACCATTCAATATGTTTCCTAGAACTTATCATGTGGAATGTGTTTGTTTGTTAGTACAAAAATCGTAAAATAGTAATCTTACGATGTAATTAGATTTAAAAAATATGTGGTATAATGGTTACAAGGAGTTGATAGTATGGATATAAAACTATATTCTCAAGAAAAAGGTAAAGGAACACCATTTGTTCTACTACATGGTAATGGAGAAAATGGAGATTATTTTAAGAATCAAATTGATTATTTCTCTAATGATTATAGAGTGATTGCTGTAGATACAAGAGGTCATGGAAAATCACCAAGAGG
>CAKJXT010000047.1 GCA_918219625.1 Bacilli bacterium | reverse complement strand
TATGATATAGAATATGTAAATAACTTCTCATTTAAAATGGATGTTAAAATAATATTCTTAACAATTAAATCAGTTTTATCAAAAAGTGGAGCTGAACTATCAAAATCAGGTATAAGAGATGAACTAATGCAATTAAAAGAAAATTACTTACAAACAACTGGTGAATTACCAATTATAAAAGAAGATATCATAAAAGAATCAAAGCCAATTGAAAAAATAGCTTAATAAAAAAAGAATAAAAAGGGATGAAAATTACAAATCAATTAAAACAACAAGTCTGCCATTCCGCGGACTTTTGTTAATTTAGGGGGAAATTATGAAAAAAGTAAAATTTTCGGTACTTATGTCAGTGTACATAAAAGAAAAACCAGAATACTTAGATAAGGCACTAGAAAGTGTATTTAATCAAACAGTTAAACCAAATGAAGTTATACTTGTTGAAGACGGACCTTTAACAAAAGAATTAGAAAAAGTTATAAGAAAATATAAAAAAGAACACGAAGAACTTAAACCTATAAAATATAAAGAAAATAGAGGATTAGGTAGTGCATTGCATGATGGATTGTTAGAATGCTCAAATGAACTAGTTTTTAGAATGGATACAGACGACATTTGTTTACCAACAAGATTTGAAAAACAATTAAAAGTTTTTAAAGAAAATGATGTTGATATAGTTGGATCAAATATTACCGAATTTGATGAAACAATGGAAAATAAAACAAGTGAGAGAATTGTTCCAGAAAATGATGAAGATATTAAGAAAATGGCTAAAAAAAGAAATCCAATGAATCACATGACAGTAGCGTTTAAAAAAGAATCAGTAATTTCAGCAGGAAACTATCAAAAAATGATGTACTTTGAAGATTATTATCTATGGGCAAGAATGATAGATAACAATTGTAAGTTTTATAATATTCAAGAAACACTTGTAAATGTAAGAGGTGGAACTGATATGATAAAACGAAGAGGTGGAAGAAAGTATATTAAACCAATTAAAGATTTTGAAAAAGCACTTTTAAGATTGGAAGTAATTAATACAAAGGAATACTTGATAAATATAATCAGTAGAATTGGTGTATCATTAATACCTAATAGTATAAGATTATTAGTTTATAAAAGAGCACTCAGAAAGTAGGATTTACATGAAATTAATGAATGAAAAAGAATTTAAGAATGAACTAGTTAATATCTTAGTAGAATTTGATAAAATATGTTCTGATAACAATATTGATTACTCATTAATAGGAGGTTCTTTAATAGGAGCAATAAGACACAAAGGAATAATTCCATGGGATGACGATATTGATGTAATAATGACAAAAGAAAATTATGATAAATTATTATCAATAGTGGATAATTATAAAGATAATGATATATGTTTTATCAACAACAACGTTAATAGTGAATATTACTACCCATTTTTAAAGATGATTAATAAAAAAACATGTATAGATGAAAAATATAAAAAGATTAAAGACTACGGTCTTTATATAGACATATTCTACTATGTAAACCTACCAAAAGAAGGTTTAAAAAGAAACTTTTTTTGGAAAAAGATACAATATTATAAGTTTTTAATAAGTGGATACGCAATGGATATGAATACTTTTGATATAAAAAGCAAAAAATGTATAGTAAAACTAATAGGTAAAATAATATCTAAATTCTATGGGCAAAAAAAAATAATAAAAAAATACAGTAAACACATAAATAAATATAATAAAAATAATTCGAATGAAGTAATGGGGTGTTGGCCTTGTTATAAATTAAACAAAGAAACGCAGAAAAAAGATAATATTAAAGAATATATTTTAACAGAATTTGAGAAACATCAAATTAAAATATTTAAAAATTATGATTCAATTTTAAAAACAACATTTAATGATTATATGAAATTACCAAAAGAAGAAGACAGAGTTAATCATGGAACAATTGCATATTGGATAGGACAAGATTAAAATGAAAAAATTAATTAACAATATAAAATATATAAAAATAAAAGATATATTATCATTTTTAATATTTATAGTAATGATTGTACCAGGATTAACATTTAAAATCATAAATAAAGTATCAAAAAGAAAACTATTACTAGTAACAGAAAATGGTAAAACAGCACGTGATAATGGATATCATTTTTATAAATATGTAAGAACACAACATCCAGAAGATTATTGTTACTATGTAATTGATAAAAAGAATAATGACTATAACAAAGTTAAAGAATATGGTAATATAATTCAATATAGAAGCTTAAAACATTGGTTATATTACCTTGCCGCTAATTACAATATCAGTAATCAAAAAGATGGCAATCCTGACGCTCCATTATTCTATATAATACATGTTATATTAGGATTATACAACAATAGAGTCTTTTTACAACATGGAATAACAAAAGATGACGCAGAATGGCTATATTATAAAAATTGTAAATTTAAATATTTTATATGTGGCGCCAGAAGGGAATATGAATTTATAAAAGAAAAATTTGGATACCCAGAAGGAAATGTAATATATACAGGATTTCCAAGATTTGATAATTTATATAATAATAAGGTAAACAATAATCAAATACTAATAATGCCAACATGGCGAAATTGGCTAGGAAGAGATACCAATATTCTTGGAAAAAAAACAATATTTGAAGAAACAGATTTTTACAAAAATTGGTCAGAATTTTTAAATAAAGAAGAATTCATAGATTATATAGAATCAAATAATATAAGAATTTTATTTTATCCACATATGAATATGCAAAAATTTTTAGATAAGTTTTCCACAAAATCAAAAAACATTGAAATTGTAGGAATGAATAAAGACATTCAAACAATTTTAAAAGAATCTTCATTAATGATAACAGACTACTCAAGTGTATATATGGATTTTGCTTATATGGAAAAGCCTATAATTTATTTTCAATTTGATTATGAAGAATATAGAAAAAAACAATATCAAGATGGATATTTTGATTATAAAAAAGATGGCTTTGGTCCAATAGTTAAAAATGCAAATGAATTAGTAAAAATATTAAAAAAAATAAACGAAAATGGTCAAGAGAAGAAATATATTAATAGAATGAATAATTTTTTTGAATTAAAAGATCAAAATAATTGTGAAAGAATATATAAATATTTAAAATAGTTAGGAGGAATATAATGCAGAAAAAGAATGAATTAGTCAGTATTATTGTACCTGCTTTTAATACAGAAAAATACATTGAAGAATGTATTAATAGTGTGACAAATCAAACATATAAAAACATAGAAGTTATTATAATTGATGACGGTTCAATTGATAATACAGCTTCAATTGTAAATGAATTATCAAAAAAAGACAAAAGAATAAAATTATATTCCCAAAAAAACAGCGGTGTAAATATTGCAAGAAAAAAAGGTGTCGAATTATCAAACGGAGAATATGTAATGTTCCTAGATTCAGACGATTGGATTGACAATAACACAATAGAAGTTTTAATTGATAAAGCAATTAAAAATAAAGCGGACATCATCAAATTTTCCATGATATATGAACCTTCAAAACAAATTAGAAATATTACTAACAGAAAAGAAATATTTATTCAAAAAGAAAGATATACATTGTTATATGAAATGATTTTAAAAACATATAAATTAAATTCAATATGTGCAACATTGATAAAAAAACAAATATTAGATAGTCATTTTAAATCTTTAAATGTATCACTCCTATTTGCAGAAGATTTCATGATTAATATCGATATTTTAAACAATTCAAACAATATGTTATTATTAAACGAACCATTTTATCATTATAGATTAAATCAAGAATCAACAACTAAAAAAAGAGATGTCAAAAAGATATTATCTAACGCAGAAAATGCTTTTGAAGCATATAGTGAATTAAAAAAATATTCTGAGCAATGGAATTTAAATAAAAGCGATATAGAATATAGAATTTTTAAAGAAATTTGTATAGAATTAGCAAAACTAGTTTTATGCCAAGATACAAACAAAAAACAAACTATAAAATATATTACCGATTTATTTAATAAAATAGATTTATTTAATAATATTAGTAATCTTACAAAGCAAGAACTAAAAAATAATTTAAAAGAAATGAATATAAAAGATAAACTACAATATAAATTGTATTTAAAAAGCATTTATTTAAAAAAATACAATTTAGCAATAAGTAGTTTAACATTGTTTAAAATAAAAAATTATTTAAAAAATATTAAATCAAATAATAAGTAGTAATGGGGGACATATGGAAAGTGTATTTATCTATCTACTAGTTTTTTTAATAGAATATATTTTATGTACAATAGGATATAAGACAAAAAAAAAGCTTTATATAATATTAGGAATGCTTTTTTTGGTGCTTTTTGTTGGTTTTAGATATGAGGTTGGAACAGATTATAAAAATTATATAAGAGTATATAATGAAATAAAAAACATGCCATTAAAAGCACTATTCAAGTATGAATGGGAAATAGGATTTAAAATTCTATTTAAGACAATATCATGTATATTTAAAAATGAAAAAATGATATTTGTTTTTATAGCATTTTTAAATATATATCCTATATTCAAAGCGAATGAATTGTTCGATTATAAATATTTAAGTTTTTCAATTCTACTCTTTTGCTTTCTTTTCCTACCATTTTGTATGAATGGTATGAGACAAGGGGTAGCAATGAGTTACATATTATACTCAACACTTCTATTATTAAAGGGATACAAAAAAGAATCTATAATAAACATAGTACTTGCCATCCTTTTTCATAAAAGTTCTATAATATTTTTACCCTTCTTCATAGTAATATACTTTAGTAATAATAATTATGAAAAAACAAAAAAAAGAATAATATACCTAAGTTTTATAATATCAATAATAATTTTATTTTTCTTAAAAGATATATTTATAAATTTAAGTATCGAAAATTATTCTTCATATGTAAATAAAATTAAAGTTGAAAATGTATCACTTAGATCATTAATTTTACACATTCCGATAATAACTATTATACTTTTATCAATAACAAAAGACAAATTAGCTCAAATATTAAAATCAATAATGATTACAGGATATATTTTCACAGTAGTGGGTACATCCGCACAATATGTAGGAAGAATTGCAACCTTCTTTACCTTTTTTGAAATAATGCTGATACCATACATAGTATCAAACATTAAAGAAAAAAATACAAAAATATTCATAGTATCATTATTGTTAATCTATATTGCAATATATTTTATATACCTATACTATATTTTAGGATACCAAGAAATAATGCCTTATAAAAACTGGCTATTTATGTAATATATGACATAAACAATATTAAAGGAGGAAATATGAAAATTGTATATTTGATAAGTAACATCAGAAAATGTGGACCATTAAACGTAATGAATCAAATTATATATAACATGAAAAATGATGATATTTCAGTTATATCAATTTTTGGAGATAGAGATAATCATGAAATAATAGACGATTATAAAAAAAATGGGGTAAAAGTCTATTCATTAAATTTAAATAAAAAGAATTATATATTAAAAGGAAAAAAACAATTAAAAAAAATACTAGAAGAAATAAATCCAGATGTAATTAATTCTCATGGAATAATCCCAGACCTACTAATATGCAACCTTCAAAAGTTTTATAGAGTTTCAACAATTCACTCAAACATATATGAGGATTACTTAAATCGTTTTGGAAAAATAAAAGGAATAATTTTCATAAAATTACATGAGAAAGCCTTAAAAAAAATTGATAAAAAAATAGCTGTTTCAAAATTCATTTCTGAAAAATTAATTCAAAAAGGAATTAAATCAAATTATATAAGAAATGGAGTTGAAATAGAAAAAATAGATAATATTAATGATATCAAAAAAGATGTAAAAAAAGAATTAAAAGTTCCTGAAAATAGTATCATGTATGTTTTTTGTGGATCATTATATACTGCCAAAGGAGTCAAAGAATTAGTTGAAATGTTTAATCATTCACATGAAGAAAATGAATATTTAATAATTATGGGTAACGGTCCAGAAAGAGAATCTATTGAAAAAATTAAAGATGACCATGTCAAAATGCTAGGACACACAAAAAACGTTATAAGATATTATGCAGCTGCAGATATATATATATCAAATTCAAAAACAGAAGGATTTTCAATGGCAATGTTAGAAGCTCTAAATGCAGAAAATCTACTTCTACTATCAGATATTCCATCACACAGAGAATGTATGGATATAGACAAAAATATATATTTAGGAGAAATATATAATAAAGATAATTTTGAAGAAAAAAAAGAAAAAGTAAAAAAGAGCATAGGAAAATTTGATAAGAGAATTATTCCAAAAATTTCTGCAAAAAGAATGGCAGACGAATATAAAAAAATTTATAGAATTAAAAGAAAAGATGATGAAAAATGAAAAAAATTGCTTTAGTTACTCTTTATGGGAACAGTAATTTTGGAAATAAATTACAAAATTTCGCCATACAATATAAATTAGAAAAAATGAATATTGATGTAACAACACTTAGAACATTTAACTCAAATATTAAATATTTAAAAAAAATTTTTAACAGAATAAAATATTTTATTAAAAAAATTTATCCATACAAACTATATAGAAATAATAATTTTAAAAACTTTGAAAAGAAATTTTTGAAAAATTCAAAAAGAATATATTTTTCAAATGAAGATAATTCAGGGTTAAATAGCAAATATGATTTTTTTATTGTCGGAAGTGATCAAGTATGGAATCCAGCATGTGGGTTAAAAGGGAATTTGAAATTATTGAAATTTACGCAAAACAGAATTTCATTTTCAGCCAGTTTTAGTGTAGACGACATTTCTCAAAAAGAAAAAAAAGAATTCAAAAAAGAACTTCGAAATTTCAAAAAAATCTCAGTTAGAGAAGATCAAGGAAAGAATATAATAAAAAACATAGACGAAACATTAAAAGTCGAAGTATTAATTGATCCAACGATGTTATTAGATTCTAAAGAATGGAACAAGTTAGCTAATAAACCAAAACAATTAGATAGTATCAAAAATGGTAAGTATATTTTAAATTATTTCTTAGGAGAATTATCAGAAAAAAGAAAAAAAGAAATCGAAAGAATCGCTAAAGAAAACAACTGTACAATCATAAATATTTTAAGCGAATCAGATCCATTCTATATTAGCGGACCTAGCGAATTTTTATATTTAGAAAAAAATGCATTTTTAATATGCACAGATTCGTTTCATTCAAGCGTATTTGCAATTATATTTAATAGACCATTTATAGTATTTGATAGAGAACAAAATGGTATAAAATCGATGGAATCAAGAATCGACACACTTTTATCAAAATTTAAATTAGAAAAAAGAAGATTTAACGGAGAAAAAATAACAAAAGAAAATTTAAATCATGACTACACAGAGGCATATAAAATATTAGAAAAAGAAAAAAAGAAAAGTGAAGAATTCTTAAAAAAAGCATTAGATATACAATAAGAGGTGATATAAATGTCAGAAAGTAAACAAAGAAAATTAGGTGCCATATTATCATATGTATCAATAATCGTAAGCACACTAGTTCAATTATTGTATACACCATTTCTAATAAATAAATTAGGGCAAAGCGAATATGGATTATATTCACTAATTGCTTCAGTAATAGGATACTTAACAGTATTAGACTTAGGTTTTGGAAATGCAATTATAGTATATACAGCTAAATACAGAGCTCAAAATAAATATGAAGAAGAAAAGAAACTACATGGTATGTTTAGAATAATATTTAGTATAATTGGTTTTATTGCAGCTTTAATAGGCATAATATTATTCTTAAACGTAAATAATTTGTTTGGAAAAACTATGACATTAACCGAACTAAATGAAGCAAAAATAATGATGTTAATACTATCATTCAACTTATTTATAACATTCCAATTCAGTATATATTCATCAATTATAAGTGCATATGAAAAATTCACTTTTCAAAAGATAATGTCAATAGCAAACACTTTACTAAAACCATTATTAATGATACCTTTATTATTCTTAGGATATAAAGCCATTGCTATGACAGTTGTAATAACAATTGTAAATATAATTGTACTATTATCAAATTACACATTTTGTAAAAAGAAATTAAATATAAATATTAAATTTATGGGATTTGATAAGAACCTATTTAAAACAATTTTAGGATATTCAATATGGATTTTTTTAGGAGTCATAGTAGACAAAGTAAACTGGAGTGTTGATCAATTTGTGTTAGGTTCAGTAGCTGGAACAGTCGCAGTATCAATATATTCAGCAGCAAGTACAATTAATTCGTTATTTGTAAATTTATCAACAGCTATCAATAGTGTATTATTACCTAAGATGTCTAAAATGGTGGCTAAAAACGCATCAAACGAAGAAATAACAAAAGAATTTATTAAAGTGGGTAGAATTCAATACTTAATAATTTTCTTAATGTGTAGCGGGCTTATAATGTTCGGAAAAGAATTCTTTATAGCATGGGTAGGAGAAAAATTTATTAATTCATACTATATCGCTATCATTCTAATTATCCCACTATGTGTTCCTCTAATTCAAAACTTAGGAATAAGTATAATGCAAGCTAAGAATATGCATAAATTTAGAAGTTTATTGTATTTCTTTATTGCTATTGCTAACATAGGCATAAGTATTCCTTTAGCAAAAGCATATCAAGGAATAGGAAGTGCAATAGGAACATCATTATCATTAATAATTGGAAATATTATAATAATAAATATATATTATTATAAAAAAGTAGGAATAAATGTAATTAAATTTTGGAAGCAAATATTAAAAATGACAGTACCATTTATAATACCAATAACAATAATATTAATAATAATGAATTTTATAACATTACATGGCTATATGCATTTGATAGTTTTCGGTGGTATCTATACAATTCTATATTGTATAACAGCATACTATCTAGCAATGAATAGATATGAAAAAAGTATAATAAATAAATTATTAAATAAACTTCATCTATCAAAATAGGAAACAAAAAAAGTTTCCTATTTTCCATGTTTTATGATATAATAAAACACATTAAAAAAAGAGGTGTTCAAATGAAAAAATATATATTACCAATAATCACATTAATAATGTCTTTAATAACAATTATCTCAATAATAAAATTAAATATGATACCAAATAAATATCTATTAACAATAATACTAATAGAAGTATTATTACCATTAATAGGTACTATACTAAATATTAATAAAAAGAAAACAATAAAAATAATAGGTATTATATTACTAATTATAAATGTTCTTATAAATGTAATAGGTCTATATTATATAAATCATACAAATAAATTTATAAAAAATAGTTTTAATAATAACTTAGTAGAAATGAACAAATACAACGTTATAGTATTAAAAGAAAGTAATTATAATAATATAGAAGAAATAAATACTCCAATAGGTTATTTAAAACAAGATGTAGATTATAAAGAAAAAATAAATAATGAACTAAAAGAATATAACAGTATCTATGAATTATATGAAGACTTGTTAAATAAAAAAATAGACTCAATAATACTAGAAGACACATACATTGACTTATTAAAAGATGATTATAAAGATATAGAGAAGAAAATAAAAATAATATATTCATTCGATATAACAAAAGAATTAAAAAAGAAAGAAGAAGTAACTGAACTAAAACCTATAAATATATATATATCTGGTAGTGACTCAAGAAGTGGAAGAATTGAAGCAAAAACAAGAACAGACGTAAACATGATAATGACAATAAATCCAAATACAAAAACAATACTTTTAACAAGTATGCCAAGAGATTACTATGTACAATTACATGGTACAACAGGATATAAAGATAAATTCACACACAGCGGTATATATGGAATAGAAATGTCCAAAAACACGCTAGAAGACTTATTTAATATAAAAATAGACTATACAGTAAAAGTAGGATTTAATTCGGTAATAAGAATTGTAGACTTACTAGGTGGAATAGACGTATATAGTGATATCTCATTTGTAACCGATACAGGAGATGGAGGAGTTGTAAAAACATACGTAAATAAAGGTATGAACCATCTAAGTGGACCTCAAGCCCTAGCATTCGCCAGAGAAAGACATGCATTTAGTCAAGGAGATAACATGCGTATACAAAATCAGCAAATAGTACTAGAAGGGATAATAAGTAAACTAACAAAAGATAAATCAATTCTAATGAAATATGATGAATTACTAAATTCATTAAGTAATTTATATAGAACCGATATCCCTGAATCATTAATAAAACAATATATAAAAAACCAATTAGAAGACAATACAGCATGGAAAATAGAAAAGCAAGTAGTAACAGGGTATGGAGCAATGGATATAACATATTCAATGCCAGGAAGAAATCTATATGTAATGATACCTGATATGAATAGTGTTAATAAAGCAGCAAATAAAATAAACGAAACAAAGGAGTTAAAATAACTCCTTTTATCATTTACAATCACTAAAAAACAATTTATAATAAGTACATAGAAAGTAGTGAAATTATGAAAAATAAAGCATTAAAATCATTTTTATTATCAATATTACTAGGATCATTAATAATACTACCTAACATGATAATAAATAAAGGAATATTTACATTAAGTGCAGACTATAATTATCAACAAGTACCATTTAATATGATAATGAACCATTCATTAAAAGAAGGAACATTTCTTTGGACTTGGTATAATGAATTAGGGAGTAATTTCATAGGAACATATAGTTTCTATAATCTATTAAGCCCATTCAGTATAATAGGATATTTATTTAAATCAAATTTTTATCCTTATATATCAGGGATACTAACAATACTAAAATTCGGAATAGCAGGACTAACATCATACTTATATCTAAAAAGATATGTAAAAAATAAAAATTATGCAATAATAGGATCAACACTATATGCATTTTCAGGCTACCAATTAAATAATATCTTGTTTCATTTTTACGACTCAGTATGTTTGTTTCCATTAGCACTATACGCATTAGACAATCTAATATATGAAAATAAAAAACATAAGTTCCCATTTATTATGGCTTTATTATCAATAACAAACTGGTTTATGTTTATAGGGCAATGTGTATTCATATGCATATACATATTGATAAAAATACTATCGAAAGAATGTACCGTAAAAACATTAAAAGACATAATACCAGAATTTATAACAGGAATATTAATATCAAGTTTTATATTAATACCATCACTATTATTTACGATGTCAAATCCAAGGATAAATAACAATTGGACAATAATAAATATGTTAAAATACTTAAACTCAAATAAATACTTTGAAATAATAAGAAGTCTATTCTTCCCATCAGAAACGATGGCTCCTAGAGCATTTTTAACACCACAAAACTATGATAGTGTAGAATTCTATCTGCCAGTAATAGGATCAATACTAATATTATCAAGACTAATAAAAAAACAAAAATCATGGGATAAAACCCTAATGATAGCATTACTAATAATAATGGTTATACCAATACTAAACAGTAGTTTCTTTATGTTTACAGCAAAATACTATGCAAGATGGTTTTATATGGCAACACTAATAGGAAGCTTAATATCAGTCAAAGAATTAGAAAATATAGAAAAAAAGACAATAAAAATAAGTACAATAATATCATTCTCAGTCCTAATTCTACCAATAATATATTACATCATAATATCTAAAAAACATCCAATGATAAATTTCATATTTGATAAACAATATATAATACTTACAATAGGACTAATGCTAATAAACATATTAATTACAAATATAACAATAAAAAAACCAAAAACACTCTTAATAGCAATATGTATATTCATAACAATATGGGGGAATTATACAATATATAATTATTCAGAAACAGGATTTAATCAAAATAAAAAATATAAGGAGTATCTAAATACTAATATAAATACACAATCAAGAATCAATAGTGAAAACTGCAAACCTAATTTATCAGCAATAACAAAGAGTCCAAACATAAGAACATTCAATACTAATATAAATGGTTCAAATTTCAAATTTTACAACAGCATAGACCTAGAAAGAACAGTATCAACAATAATAGATGTAAATGATAATCTAAATGAGTTTTTATCAATAGAATATATAATAGACTGTGAAAAAAACAGCATTAAGAAAATAAACAATAAAGAAATAGGACTGCTACTAAATTACTATATAGAAGATGAAGAATTTAAAAAATTAGAACCAGAAGAAAAGAAAAAACAGTTACTAAATAAAATGATTTTAACTGAAAAACAGATAGAACAATACAAAAATTTATTTAATCCAAAAACAAAAATAATAAATAATTCGTTCAAATATATGAAAAATGGATTTGAATCAAACATAGAACTATCAGATGAAGCATTAATTCTATATACAATACCATATGATAGTGGTTGGAAGGCAAAAGTAAACAAAAAAACAGTAAAGATAGAAGAAATCGACAACGGATTAATAGGAATAAAGCTAAATAAAGGAATAAACAATATAAAATTCGAATATAAAACACCGGGTTTAAAAGTAGGAATAATACTATCAATAATATCATTAACATACGAAATTATTAAAAATATTAAAAAAACAACTAAAAAACAAACAAAAATTTGACAAATACATACTTTTGTGTTATTATACACAATCAAAAAGAGGGGGAAACCAAATGGAAGAAATCGATATAAAAGAATTATTATTATATTTAAAAGAAAAAGTATGGATAATAGGAATTGCTTTAGTATTATCAGTAACAACATCACTAATATATACAGGAGCAATTAAAAAACCTATATATAC
>CAKJXT010000046.1 GCA_918219625.1 Bacilli bacterium | reverse complement strand
TTTGTCATTTGCTCATCTCCTTTGTATTTATACTCTTTTGTTTTTCATCATAGAAATTATATAATACAAACAATTGTATGTCAATTATTTTTATAAAAAAAATAGATTCTTCAATCTATCTTTTATACAAACGCTATAACAAAGCCTATTATACTTAGCGCTATACATGATAATTTTTTTATTATAGTTTTTTTGTCTATATTTTCTGTAAAATATTTTGGTAATAATATTGTGCCTAGTAATCCAATTATAAATACAAATACTACTTGTAATCTGGATACAACTGTTACTATTGCGATAGGTATTAATACATTTGCGTAGTTTTCTAATAACATTCCTGCCAAATTTACAAATTCATTTACTATATTTACTGATAAATATTTTTTACCATTGCTTTTTATTGCTTTTGTAAATGTTGTTCTAAAGCTTTTAATAAACATTAATATTATACCTATTACTAGAAGTGATATTTGAAAGTAAAATGCACATGTTTTATATGAGTCAGTTCTAAATCCAAGTTCAAAGAATAAATAGTATATTGAACATAGTAATGATGATAATGTCATTAGTATTAAGACTTTAAAGTTGTTATTTTTTTCTTTTTTATCTATTGATATTAGTATAGCTGATGTAATTATTATGATTGATCCTATTAATTGTTTTAGTGTTAATGTTTCTTTAAAGAATATTATTCCTAGTATATAGCTAAATACAGGAATCAATTGAAACATTGCGACTACTATTGATGTATCACTTGTTTCTAGTGATTTAAAATAAAGATATACAGCTATAATATATGCTACTGCTGATAAGAATAAATATAATAAAGTTATTGGGTTTATTCCTAAATTAAATCTATTTATTATTAACCATATAGGGCTAAATACTAATCCTGCTACTAATGTTGAAAATAATATTAGTGTTTTTATATCACTTCCAGATTCATTAATTCCATCTACTAGAAATTTATCAACATAGTTTGTTAATGAATACAGTATTTCAGCTATAATTATTATGATGATTGCTAAATTCATAAAACATCTCCTTGGTTTTAATTATAACATAAAAAATAGGATTTTATTCCTATTTTTCTAATGTAATTATCATTATTGTTGAAGCTTTTGTTAGAGCTGCTCCACCATTATAAATACTGGTACTTACAACTTTCCATCCTTTTTTTGCCATTTCGTTCATTTTTTCTTCTGCTTCACTTATTTTAACTTCAATAATTTTATATTCTTTCATAATTTCTCCTTTATATATTTTTTAATTTTTCAATTATTTCTTCTTTATCTTCTGATATTATTAAGTAATTATAAATACTATCATCATTAAATCTTTCTTCTATGCATTTTTTTATTTGATTTATTAAATTTCCATAATGATTATTTTTATTGTATATTATTATCTTTTTTCCACTTTCATCTGTACGAATTTGTTCAAGAAGACAGAACAGTTCTGATATCGTACCTGTTCCACCTGGCATTAGTAATATGGCATCACTTTTCAAATATATTTCTTTTGTTCTATCAAATGTATTTTCTACATATGAAAAATTTATATAAGGAAATTCTTTTGGATCTTCTTTATATACTTTCATTGTTATTAGATCTATATTTTTTCCATTTTTATTAAAGTTTTGTAATACTACTCCAGGCATTCCTTTGTTCATTGCGACTCCTACAATTAGATCATAATTTAGATGTGCTAGAGAATCACTTATATAGTCAGCATCTTTTATAAATTCTTCATTAATATTAGTTCTTGATGATAGTGATATAAATAATTTCATAGATCATTCTCCTTTTACTTTTACACCTAACATATTTATTAAATCTATTGATTGGAATTTATCTATAATTAGACCCTGTAGTGATTCGTTATCTATTATTAGATTTTCTATTTTACATGTTGATACATCTATATTTTTTAGTGGTGTGTGTGTTATTTCTGCTCTATATAGATTTGTATTATTTAGTTCTAAATCTTTTATAGTTGTTTCTTGAAAACACATTTCTGATAGGTCACTTTCATTTATTATTAATTTTGATATTCTTGCATTTGAAAAGTTTATGTATTTTGAATTGCATGATTCAAATGATACGTCTTTTATGCTTGAGTCTATAAATGTTGTTCCTATCATTTTACAGTTAATAAATTTTACTCTTTGTATTAGTGTGTTATCGAATTTTTTATTTGATAAATCACAGTTTTCAAATACTACATCTATTAGTTCTATATTGTTTAGTTCTATATTATTAAAATCGATTCCTATGAATATACAAGAATCAAAAGTATTATTTGATATTTTAATATATTCATTAATATTTTCTTTAAATAACATATTATTATAATTATTTTCTTTATAAGCACCTAATAGGTTATATTCTTCTACTTTAGATACTTTTGGTTCTTGTATTTTCATTTTTTACCTATTAGTTTCTCAAATGCATTTGCATTTAGTATTGTATTTGAGATAAATTTTCCTTTATAAAAATTTGCCCAGTTATTTATTATGCATGGTGCGTTTTTGGCTTTGTCTAATGAATCTATTTTTATGAAGTTAAGTTTTATATTTTTTTCTTTTGCGTATTCAGTTAATTCTTTTACTTCATATTCTACATATGGGCATTCATTACTATAGTAAATTGTAAAGTCTTCATTATCTATTTTCATTGTTCTAGCGGTATCACTAAATTTAGGTGTCTCTGATGTTTCAAATTGAAGGGCTAATAACTCATAGTCTTCAATTGTATCTACTACTTTAAATCCAAAGTGTTCAAAGAATTTTTTATCTCCTATAAATGGTTTTTTCTTTTTTGATACTAGTGTGCATATTCCACTTTTTTTGTTCTTTTTAGCGTCTTCTATTGCATATTCTAGTAATTCTTTTCCTATTCCTTTTCCTTTAAAACTTCCTGCTACCCATAGGCAGTATATATATTCATAGTTTTTTCCAATTATTGGAACCCAAGCTGTTTCTATCGGTTCATATTCTATAAATGTTTTTCCTCGTGCATTTAGTTTTCTAAATATATGTCCATCTTTTAGTTTGCTTTTTATCCATTCTTTCTTTTTATCTACACCTATTTGATGTTTAGAATCTCCTATAGCGCAGCAGATGTGTTCTTTATCAATATTGTTTAAATCTAAATTTATATATTCATTCATAAGTACTCCTTTTATATTTCATATAGTATCTTGTGTCTGTTTCTTCTATTATATTGAATCCTAGTTTTTTATATAGTTTTATTGCTTTTATATTTTTCTTATAAACCCATAGATATACTATATTATTTTGTCTTAATATATTTTTAATAATGTTTGTTCCAATTCCTTGATTTCTATATTGTTCTTCTAAATATATTTCATCTAATAGTTTTCCATCATCCTTATTTGTTAGTAATATACATCCAACTATATTTTCATCAACAATAATATTGTAGTAATTATCTATTATTTTGGGAATGTTATTTTCTACATAATTATTTATTTTATTGATTTCTTCATCTGATAGTTTTTCTGCATATTCATATATTGTTCTTTTTTTATATTCTATTAATCGTTCTATATCATTTTCTTTTGATTTAACTAATTTATACATTATTACACCATTTTATAAATAATCTATAATTATTTCTGGGTATATTATCTTATTTTTATTTTTAAATTCTTGTATATCTACCCAATATGCATATGAGTCACAATTATCATCTATTACATGATATTTTTCTTTTATATCTTCTTCTTTTATTTTTATGTTATACATTAGTACTAGTTCATGTGCTTTTTTACCTTGATATGTAAATATATTTTCAGCAAATGCACAGAAGTCTTTTACTTCTATATCAATACCTAGTTCTTCTTTATATTCTCTTTTTAGTGCATATTCACTTGTTTCTAGAAACTCTATTCCACCACCTAAACATCTATAGAATGTTTCTCCTTTTGTTTTGTCATATCCTTCTCCTACTAGTATTTTGTTTTCTCTTCTTGCAATTCCAAGTACAATTGGTCTTATTTCTTTAAATTTATCCATTTTTACCCTCCTTATAACTATTTTTGCTTTTTTGAGCCAAAGCAGTAATCACCTTCATAGCGCATACAAAACTGCATTCCAAGCCCGGTGCTTGGATATTTAGATGTGATCTCATCTTCAAAGTACAAATTATCTATATCTAGTATTACGAGTGTTCCAGCTGGAAGAATTATACTATTTTTGTATTTTTCATTGTATCTTATTGATAATTCTTCTAGCGAATGATTATTTTTTTGTTCCATTTTTAGTCTTCCTACATTTTGAAAATTTACGTCATCCCAAATTATTCCTATTTGTCTTAATTTTACATATAAATCATATAATTCTTCTTCCAATGTACTTATATTAGTACCTTGAGTTATGGTATCAACTCTTTCCGTTACTTCAATGTATAAATTTGGATAATCAGCATCTTTACCAACAAAAATTTTTTTTCTTATGATAGGTTGTACAATATATGGATTGTTAGGTATTTCCCATTTCCACCTTGTTCTACCTATTTTTATTACTTTATCACCTATTCCATATACTGCAGAATAGCCCCCTTCGCCAATTTTTTCTATGTCTTCAAATTTTATTTTTTCTTGTTCACACAACTCAGTTATTATTATTTTTAAAGTAGCCAATGCTTTTTCCTTTTCTGATTCTGATATTGTTTTAAATAAAAAACCGTATGTTTTATATGCCGCATAATCATATACTTTTTCTATCACTTCATTTATGTTATATTCGTTGTTTTGAAAATATTGTCTTATCTCGTCTTTAAATTCATCACATTTCTCTAAATTTGTTTTAATATCAAATATATCTTCACATGGTAGCTTATTATTCATGTTTTGCTGCAGATTACAAAACAATAGATCACTAATATGTCTTCTTATTTGTCCAACTAGTATTTGATACAAATTTGTAGTTTTATCTAGTGTTTCGAATAATTCAGTTATTTCATATGAGAACAATGAATTTATGTTACTCTCGCTAGATTTTATAGAGTTTTCAATATCATCTCTTTCAGTCGATTCATATTTTGAATTATTATATTTTTGTATCAAAAGCATTATTTTTCTAAAATAATCGCTGTGTTCTCCCCTGATTGTCATCTTTTACTCCTTTTCTATTTAGATATTCTTCTTCATATCGTTTATAAAATTCATATGATAAATAATTCATTATTTTTTTTATTGGTAAATTTCTTTTTTTTAGTAAAGAATCAAATTCTTCCTCTGTGAACATTAAATCATTATCTATTATGACAAGTGAGCCTTGAGGAAGAGTTATTTTATCACTATACATAGGATTATCTTTTATTGATAAAATTTCATTTGATAAATGATTATTTCCCTGTGCTTTTTCCAATCTTCCTACATTATCAGCTTTTACATCACACCATATTATTCCTAGTTTTCTTAAATTAATATACAGATTATATAGTTCTTCTTTTAATTCTTCATTATTATCATCTTTACTTATAGTTTCAACTCTTTCTGCTACCTCAATATATAAATGACCATAGATATTTGATTCTCCTATTTCAATTAACTCTCTTATTGAAGGCCTTAGCATGTATGGATTATCAGGTGGCATCCAAATTGTTCTTCCTCTGCTTATCTTAATTACTTTATCATTAATTCCATAAACTTCAGAAAATTTTCCTGATCCTATCTTTTCAATATCTTCTATATTTATTTTTTCACATTCACATAATTTTGTTATTGTTTTGCTTAATCTTAATAATGCTGATTTTTCTTCTTTTGATTTTATATGCGCGATTCGTTCTAAAGTATAATCCATTTTGGAGCCATTTTTGCACATTATCTTCAACAGTTTAAATTGAGCATAATCATATATTCTTTCTATTACGGATTCGATATTATTACGAAAATACTGCCTAATTATACTTTTAAATTCATCAAATTTTTCCAAATTCTTTTTTATTTCAAATATATCTTCATACGGTCTTATTTCTTTTATATATTCTATATTTTGAAAATCATTTGATAATAATTCTTCAATGTGATTTTTAATTTGTTCAACTAATATTTGATATAAATTTGATTGCTTATCTAACATTTCTAATAGTTCTTTCATTTCACTAGTATAGCATTCAATTATGAGGCATTCATCAAATTCAATTAATTCTTCAATTGATTTTTTAGTATAATTAGAATCATTATATTTTGATATAATTCGTTTTAATTCATTATAAGCTTCACTGTGTTTTTTCATTAGCTAATTTTTATCCTCCACTATTTTGTTTCTATATTCTTTTAATATAGCCATTTGTTTTTTGAAGCCTTCTTCATCCCAATTACAAAATGTAAAATCTATATTATTTTGTTTTCTTGCTTCTTCTAGTTCTTCTATACTAAAGTATTTTACAGCATTTACTTCTTCTTTTTGAAGTTTGAAGTCTTTTTCTTTTAAATCAGTTATAAATATATATCCATATGTAAAGTATTTTTCTTTTTCATCTTCTTTTTTAAATATTTCATAGTTATTTATTTTTTCTTCTACTTTTAAACCTATTTCTTCATAGATTTCTCTTTTTACTGCTTGTTCACATGTTTCACCAGCATCCACATGTCCGCCAGTTCTAGCCCATTTTCCTGGATTCTTCTTTTTAGTGAATGCTCTTTGTTGAAGTAATACTTTACCTTCTTTATTCATAATCCAAGCAGAAGCATGACGATGCCATAGCTTTTTTTCATGTATTTCAGTTCTTTCTAATGAATATCCTAAATAATAGTTGTTTTCATCATATACATCTAATAGTTCCATTTTTCACCTATATTTTTCTTATTTGTATTCCTAATACTCCATATTTATCTTGTTCTTCTTTTGAATAATATTTTTCCATATCTTTTGGGTTTGCTTCTTCATTTTCATTATATCCCATAGATATTTTATCGAAATGTTTATATAATTCTTCAAATGATGGGTATTTATATAAGCCTTCAATTTCTACTAATAGTTTTTCATTTGTAGTCCTATCAGTAAATTCTATTATATCTTTTATTTTTAATAATTGTCTTTTTTCATCGTTTAATCTAAGTTCAATTGTCTTTGTACCACTTTTAATTTTTTCAAATGGTTGATTGTGCAAATTCATTTCGTGTTTCATGTTTCCTCCTTTACCATATTTCCATTGTTTTTCCATTATGTTTAATTATTGGTTTTTTATTTAGTTTTTGCGCTAAAATACTGATATTTTCTTTTGTTTTTTTGATAATATTTGAATTAATATATCTATTTTCAAAATCATTATCTTCCTTTGTAATTATATTTATTCCAAATTCTTCATTATTATTTATGAATTCAAAGTCTTCTATTTCTTCAGAAATACAGTAGTTAAATTTATCTCTATAATTATCTTCTAATCTTTTTTTAGTAAAATCCATTTTATCAGCAAATGATAGTACTGTACAAAAAAGGGAATTATTTATATCTGGGTCACTATGTTTTTCTATTGCCTCTAAAATATCGTTATAGTATTCATTTTTCTTTAAGTCTTCATTAAAATTTTCAATTATATATTGTTTTGATTTTAAGCCATGATTTTCTCTTCCGTATATTTGCCCTACATCATGAAGTGCGGATGCGATTAATAGTGCTTCTTTTTCTTTTGTTATCCCTAATATATTACATATATTATTCATTATCTCACATACATTTTTTACATGTTTTAATCCATGATTAAAAGGGAAATCATTAATTTCATCTATTCTTTTATATGCTTTTATTACCTTTTCATTATTTAAATAATCTATATAATTCATATTTTCTCCTTACCATACAAAAGGTATTAATTTGTATTTTACTTTTTTCTTATATTCTTTATATCCTTTTAGGTTGCTCTCTAGAACTTTTTCTTCATTATTTATTCTTTTAATTATAATAAATGGATATATTAAGAATATTATAAACGACATTATTGAGTTTAGAATTAATGGCATTGTTAGAAATAGTATAATTGTTACTGAATACATTGGATGTCTTACAATTCCATATAGTCCTGTATCTATTACTTTTTGATCCTTTTGTACTTCTATTGTTCTAGATAAATATGTATTTTCTCTTAATACTTCTGCATATAGAATATAAGATAATATAAATAAAATTATAGATAATATTATAACTATATTTGGTAATGTTGTCCAGTTATATTTATAGTTTAGTCCTGAAATTATAAAGCCTGATATAAACATTAATCCACTGAAGATTACAACTTGTTTTTGGTCATTTTCTTTTTCTTTTGTATTTAGTCTTTTTTCTAATAATTTTGGATTTTTAATTAATAGTATAATTCCAGCTATAAACATTGGAATAAATAGTAATCCTATTAATAGCCATGCATTCCAATATTTTAATGATTTAGCAGGGATGAATAATAACATTCCTATAATTAATACTCCTAAAATAAATTTAATTATTGCATCTTTTAATAATTTCATTATTACACCTTCTTTTAGTATTATAGCATAGATTTTATATAGAAAAAAAGACTTATTAAGTCTTAATTGAATCAAATAAACACTATTGAACTATTTTTTTTCTAAATTTTTCAATTCAAATAGATATGCTGTAGAGTCATTTCCTTCAAAAATATAGTTATCTTTGTATACTTGTTTATAGTTGTTATATATATATTCTGGAGGCTGTTCATTATTTCCAAATGATGCATATACAATAAATTTTATTTCTTTATTTTCTACGTATTTTTTCATTTCATCTAAATTATCTTTAAATTTTTCATAATCGAAATTTTGAACTTCAAAGAATCTAGTATTTGGTATTATTCCTGATGTTGTATATACACCAACATCTAAAAATCCCATATTTAATAATGTTGGATTTTCATAATTACACATATATTTTGAATATTTATATTGAAACAAGTCTTCTTTTTTCAATTTCATATATTCTTTGTAGTTAGCGCGTTTGTATGTTAGTATTGGTATTGATATAAAACATATTATGTATAATATTATCATATATTTTTTATTAATTATTTTATCTGTATATTCTTTTATTATATTTATTGAGAATGACGCTAATGCGATTACTGTTAAAGTAAATATTGGCAAATAATAATATATGAAGGCTTTGAATCCCCATGCCATAAAGAAGTTAAGCACAAAGATTAGTCCTACTAAACTTAAATTGAATATGCGATTTTTTGTTTTTATCAATCCGGCTAGTACTGATAGCATGATTAATAATCCTAATGATTTGAAATGACTATATTCTTTGAAAATATATTTGAATATTTCTATTATTTTCTTTATAATTCCGTATTTTTCATCGTTTGTGTATGATGTCATATTTAATCTAAAATAAACATCTATAAATTCTTTTACACCACCATTGATTAGGAAATATATTAACCAAATAATAAATGGTATCGACATTCCTAATAAGAATATTAAACAGAATTCCATTATTTTTTTATATTCTTTTTTTATCAAGTGATTAATGCATATAAATGCGCAAAAACCAATCCAAAATCCTAACATTGTGTATTTCATCATAAATACACATCCTGCCATAATTCCGTTTATTAATATTTCTTTTTTTGTTAGTTCTTCTTTTTTAAAATGTTTAAAATAATAGTATAATGACACTGCTATAAATGGAAAACAAAATTCCTCACATGATCCACCATGGACAAAGAATCCTGTTGTAGTTACCATCATTGCGATTACAGGTATTAATATTAGTGAATATTTTTTATCAAAGTACATACTGAATATTTTGTGTAGATAATATAAGAATACTGTGAAGCTTATTACTTCTACTATGAAAACTCCATGGAATGTCTTATTGCTTATAAGATATCCTAATCCATATATTAAATATAGTAAAGGTCCTTTTTGTTCAAATAAATCTTTATATGGAATTATTTTATTGAACATGCTTTTTCCAACAGTAAAAAATGCGTTTGCATCTACCCAATCATTAAACACATATAAGAATGAATTTTTACTTGTTATTAGTAGTGTTATAAATGCCAAAACAAGGCAGAATATTAAGTATTTATTTATTTTTTTCATTTTCTTCCTCTATTAAATTTCTACTAATAATATATCTTGGTCTTCCTTTTGTTTCACTGTATATTTTCCCAATATATTCACCTATTATTCCAAGTGAAATCATTTGTATTCCTCCCATTACCCAAATTGAGCAAGCAAGGAATGTCCAACCAGGAACAGCATTTCCTGTTATTTTTGATATTAGACAATAAATTACAAATAACATACTTACAATGAATATTGTTATTCCAAGATTTAATAATAATCTAATTGGTTTTACTGAGAATGATGTTATTCCATCCCAAGCAAAATTAAGCATCTTTTTTAGTGGATATTTTGATACTCCTGCAAATCTTTCATTTCTTTCATAATAAACTATATCAGTTTTATATCCGATAAGAGGAAATATACCTCTTAAGAATAGATTTACTTCTTTAAAACCTTCAAAATTATCTAGAACTCTTTTACTTGTAAGTCTATAATCAGCGTGGTTATATATAATATCAACACCCATCATTTTCATAAATTTGTAAAATCCTTGCGCAGTTGTTTTTTTAAACCATGTGTCTTTTTTTCTGCTATTTCTAACACCATATACAATATCACAACCATTAAAATATTTTTCTAGCATTTCATCTATTGCATTAATATCATCTTGTAAATCTGCGTCCATTGATATTACTACGTCTGCATATTGTTTTGCTGTTAAAAGTCCTGCTACTAATGCATTTTGGTGACCTCTGTTTCTAGATAGACATATTCCAGTAAAGTATTTATGTTCTTTTGATATTTGTTCTATTAATTCCCAGGTTTTGTCTTTAGATCCATCATTAACATACATTACTTTGCTGTCTTTTGAAATTATTCCATCATTAATTAGTTTGTCATATTTTTCTTCTAGTCTTTTTGTTGTTTCGTTAAGTACTTCTTCCTCGTTATAACAAGGTATAACTAAATATAATTTCTTCATATTCTACTCCTTTTTTATAATTATATCATAAAAGTATATATATTCTACTCTAATTGTTAAATCTTAATAAATATCCATCTGGGTCTTGTATTAGAAATTCTTTATCTTTATATTTTTTATTATTTACTTTATACTCATGTATTTCCAATTCTAAGAACATTTTTATATTTTTATTTTTTAGTTCTTCATATAGTTTTTCTACATTGCTTACTGACATGCTTATATTTATTCCTCTTCCAAATGGATATTCCATTTCTCCAACATTCCAATTATCATTTTGTTCTTCTATCATTATTTGATTATCTTCTAATTGTAAAAAGCAAAATTTATTTTCTTTTCTTTCATACATTATTTCAAAACCAATGTTTTGATAGAATTCTTTACTTTTTTCTATGTTTGTTACCGTTAGTTCTGGTATTAGTCTATTAAATTTCATTTATATTCCTCCTAATTCTATATATTTATTATAACATAAAAGAGACTTTTAGATTTTTCTTTAAGTCTCTTTTTTATATTTTTATTAATATTATGCCTATTATTATTAATACAGCAGCTGATAGTTTTTTTGCTAAATTTTTTCTTTCTTTTTGAAATAAATATCCTACAATTACATTTAGTATTACTGTTAAGCTACATATTGGCGCAATAATTGATATTTCTCCTTGCCTGAACGCTAATAATTTTAATATTAACATGAATGAACTTGATATTCCTGTTATTATAATTAATGTTTTATTTGAGTTTTTTAGTTCTTTTTTTATTGTTTTAAGTTTTATTTTTTCAAACCATGTTATTAGTAATGACGGAACAATAAGTGTTATAGCTACATATAATGGTAAATTAAATTCTTCTGAATAATTTACGTCTATGAATAATGCTATTGTCGTAAATATACTTGCTAAAACACCATATTTTATATATTTATTTTTCTTTAATGATTTCTTATTATAAAATATAAATATATTACTTATTAATATTAATAATCCACCTATTATTTTATTTATTAATAGTTTTTCTTTTAATATAAACAATCCTATAAATGTCATAAAGACAGTTGATAATTGTTTGATCATGCTATTTGTTGATGCTTCTATTCCACGTCGTGCTGTTGTATCAAATCTATCATTTAATGCGTAGAATATACAAGCTAGTCCCAAGAAAATATAAACAAATATATTTTTTGGGAATTTTATATTAAAAAGTGGAATTAGAAATAAACATGTTATTCCAGCTATTGTATTTAATAGCACTATCATTCCACCATCATTTTTCATGGTTTTAGTTAGTTTTTTAAAAAATTGATCATACATAACTGCAAATATTAGGTATAGGATAATTATTATGCTACAGTTGTTCAATTATTTCACCTCTTTTTTTCCAATACCGAACAATTATACCACAAATTAATTTTTTTATCTACTATTTTTCTAAACTCATTTCACAGTATATACATCTATATGTTTGTTTTTCTTTATTTGTCAAATTGAATATTTGGTCTAAGTCTCTTTCTATACTTGTTATGCATCTAGGATTTTTACATTTTGTTACATTAATTAATTTTTCTGGTAGTTCTAGTTTTCTTTTTTCAATTATTTTATTATCTTTTACTATATTTACTGTTACATTTGGATCAATGAATGCTAGTTTATCAAAGTCTATATCTATTAGTTTTCCTATTTTTATTAAGTCTTTTATTTTTGTTTTTTTACTTTTTGCGTTTGTTATCAAAGCTACTTGGCATTCTAGTTCATTTAGTTTTAATAGTTCGTATATTTTCATTGCGTTTCCAGCTGTTATATGGTCAATTACATATCCATTTTCTATTGCATCTATATTCATTATTTTACCTCCAAAAGTTTTAGTATTAAAGCCATTCTTATATATACTCCATTGTATGCTTGTTCAAAGTATTTTGCTCTCTTGTCACTATCTACTTCTTTTGATATTTCTGTTACTCTAGGTAGTGGATGTAGTATAATTAAGTCTTTTTTTGCTTTTTTTAGTTTATCTTTTGTAAGTATATAGTAGTCTTTTAATCTTAAGTAATCTTCTTCATTAAAGAATCTTTCTTTTTGTACTCTTGTCATATATAGTACATCTAGTTCATTCATATATTCTTCTATGTTATTTGTTTCCACATATTCTATGTTTTTATTATTTAGAATTTCTTTCATGTAATCTGGTAATTTTAATTCTTTTGGAGATATTAAAATAAATTTTATATTTTTATATCTTGTCATAGCTGTTATTAGTGAGTGTACTGTTCTACCGAATTTTAAGTCTCCGCATAACCCTATTGTTAGATTATCTAGTCTGCCTTTTTCTCTACTTATTGTGAGTAAGTCTGTTAATGTTTGTGTTGGATGATTGTGTCCCCCGTCTCCTGCATTTATTATTGGAACTATCGAGTTTTTTATCGCTACTGTTGGTGCTCCTTCTTTTGGATGTCTCATAGCTATTATATCAGCATATCCTCCTACTACTCTAATTGTATCGCCTAGTGATTCACCTTTTGCAGTTGATGATGATGATGCTTCTGAGAATCCTAATACTTTTCCTCCTAGTCTTAACATTGCTGATTCAAAGCTTAGTCTTGTTCTTGTGCTTGGTTCAAAAAATAAAGTAGCCAATATTTTATCATCACATTTATGAGAATACTTATCTCTATTATCAATGATATCATTGGCTACTTTAATTAAATCGTCTATTTCTTTTTTTGAAAAATCTTTTATGTCTATCAAGTGTTTATTC
>CAKJXT010000045.1 GCA_918219625.1 Bacilli bacterium | reverse complement strand
TTAATATCTAAATCATATACTCTACCATCACTGTTCTTATGAGATAATATCGCAATACCTAAGGCACCCATTAAATGACTATTAGGGTCAACTGTAACATCACATCCTAATACCTCTCTAAAATACTTTAAAACTCCTTCATTCTTAGAAACTCCACCTTGAAAAACAACAGGCTCAATTATCTTCTTACCTTTACCAATATTATTTAAATAATTTAAAACAATACTCTTACAAAGACCCGCTACAATATCCTCTTTAGAATAACCTACCTGAGCCTTATGAATTAAATCAGATTCAGCAAAAACAGTACAACGAGCAGCTATTTTAGCCGGATTCTTACTTTTAAGAGCTAACTTACCAAACTCTTCAATCGGAATATCAAGTCTCTTAGCTTGACTAGATAAAAATGATCCAGTACCAGCCGCACATAATGTATTCATCGCATAATCAACTATAACTCCATCACGAATAATAATAATCTTAGAATCTTGACCACCAATCTCTAAAATAGTATGAACATTAGGATTAACTGATAATGTTCCAACCGCATGAGCAGTAATCTCATTCTTAACAACATTTGCGTCCATCATTAAACCAATTAACTTACGAGCTGAACCAGTAGTACCAATACCTTTTACAACATAACCTTTAGGAATCTTCTTCTTAAGTTCACTAACTAATTTCTTAACAGAATTAATAGGACTCCCCTCAGTCCAAATATATAAAGAACATATTATCTTATTATCCTCATCAATAACAACTCCCTTAGTAGAAATAGAACCAATATCTATACCTAAATAACAATTCATTTTTTCCTCATTTCTATCATATCGTTAAAAGCCTCTAATCTAGTTTGTAATCCAACACGACTAGTATTTGAATCAAAACTAAAAAATAACACAGGAACATTATAATCACCACAAACCTTATTAATAATTCCCATTGAACCAATCTCAGGAGTACAAAAAGAAGACTTTATATGAATAATACCATCAAATCCTTCCCTACACATATCAACCGCTCTAATAATATTATCAGTCGCATCAGCCCCCATTCTATACTTAACATACTTTGAATACTTTTTAATATTCTTCTTAATAAACTTACCCTTACCCATCATCAAATAAGAAGCATTAGTATATCTCTTAACAGACATATTAAATGAAGCTAAACTTTTCTCAATAAAATAATTACTAAAAGGCTCCATAATAGTATATAATTCACCAATTATCCCAACCTTGGTAACACTTCTTGGAATATCAACTTTAACCTCTCTAATTAAAGAATTATATTTTTTATAAATCCTCTTTAAATCAAAATAACCTTTAACACCAGAAAATTCCTTTAACATTTCTTCATTTAACTTTTCCATCTCACCAGTTTTAACCTGAAAACCAACATACTCTCTTATATAATCATCAATTAAATCCATATACTTAACCATCTTCATAGTGATAAATAAATAATATAAAGATCTAATCTTCTTAAAATGTTTATCAATTTTTTTAAGTTCTCTATAAACTCTAAATACACTGGCTTTACCACCAATAATTAAATTAATGAATTTAACATCATAGCCTAAATCAGAAATAATAGTCCTTTGTAACTCATGATAATAACCATACCTACAACCACCACCTAATTGAACAACACAATCTGCTCCTTCTTCAATAACTTCAAGTATTGTACCTAATGTATACTTAAAAGGAGTACAAACAAAAGAAGGACTGTATTTAACGCCTAAATCAATAGTCTTCTGACTAATATGAGGAGCAGAAATTATAGACGAATGCAAAATCTTAGAAAATAAATAAGTCGCTGGAACATAATAATTACCTATATGAGGAAATCCAACTTTAGACAATGTCAACAAAGCTTTCTAATCTAGTTTCTATTCCAGCAAAAGCATCCATATCATCAATAACAAGATTCAAACACTTCTTATCAAGTTTTCTAATAACTAATTCATTAACTAAAGAATCAAGACCACAAGGAAAAGTAGACAAAAATATAATACCATCAACTTTATCCTTACAAAGCATTATAGAGCCAATACTTTCCTTACTATACTTCCAATAAATATTAGGACTAATCTCTAATGACTTTTTCCTACATAATTCCTTATCAAACAAGTCACTATATATAACACTACATCCTAATTTTTCTAAAAAATCAATAACAGGCTTTCCAATAGTATTATCATAAGTATTATAAGAATGAGATACTAATAATATCTTTTTATTAGAAGAAGACAACTTATTCATATTATCAATAACTCTACTCTTAAATAATTTATTACTTCTAATAAAAGAATATATATAAGCATTTTTAATTAACCTATTACTCTTCTTAAAATACTTACCAATTTTCTTCATACCTTTATATAAAGTATCACCATTAGATAAACTAATATTATAATCTAACACTTTAACATCAAACAAATTATTAATAATATCAAAACAAGCTAAAAAATTAGTACAAGTTTGATCATACTTTCCATAATTATCAATACGAGGAACTAGTACAACATCACAATAACGAGTTAAATACGCAACATGTCCAATATAATTCTTTAAAGATAAACACATCTCATCACTTGAATACTTACTACCAAGCTCCTTGATTTCCTTATTTGTTTCAGGGCTAATCAAATAAGGTATATTTAACTTCTCAAAAAAATTAATCCATAAATCTTTATAATAATAATAAAATAAACCACGAGGAATACCTATCTTCATATTAAACCTCCTAAAAAAAAATATGAAAAATAAAAAATAATATACATAAAAAAAATCAACAAAAATATATAAATTTATGATATAATAAATTAAGGACTAGGAGGTAATTATGTATATAAAAGAATTAACCAATGAAGAGTTTAATAACTTTACAGCAGAATTTCCTTACAAAACATTTTATCAAACACCAGAATATGCATTCGTAATGAGTAGAGAAAAAAATGAAGTATTCCTACTTGGATTAGTTGACGATAAATATGTTCTTGCAGCAGCAATTATAATTGTAGAAAAAAGAAATGGATTTAAATATGCATATACACCTCGTGGATTCTTAATTAACTTTAACGACTATACTCTACTAGAACAATTCACAAAACTATTAAAAGAATTCCTAGGAAAAAAAGATATAGTCGCATTAAGAATTAATCCAATGATTATAAAAAATATATACAATACAAATAAACAAATAATATATCAAAATAAACATTATAATAGTATATTTGAACAACTAATAAAATTAGGATATAATCATCAAGGATATAATGACTACTTCGAAAATATAAAGCCAAGATTTGAAGCAATACTAAATATTCAAACAAATCCGGAAATACTATTCAATAATATAGATAAAACATATAAAAAGAACATTAAAAATGCGGCAGAAGACGGTATACATGTACATAAAGGAAACTTTAATGATTTACAATACCTTTATGAACAATCAAAATATAAATATCCAAGAAGTTTTAACTTCTTAAAAGATATATATAAACATTATGATCAAAAAGAAATGGTTGACTTATACTACGCAAAATTAAATACAGAAGAATACTTAATAAATAGTCAAAAAGAACATGAAGAAATAGAAGCAAAATCAAATGAAATAAATAATAGAATAATGGAAACACAACAAAAGGATAAATCGAAACTAATAAATCAAAAACTAACAACAGACTCATTATTAAATAAATATGAAAATAAATTAATAACAGCTACAAGTCTTCTAAAATCAAATCCAGATGGAATTGTTCTAGCAAGTCTTATGGTAATAAAATACTACGGAACAGTATATATGTTCATGGATGGATATGATAAAAACTATAGATACTTAAACGCAAAACACTTATTACTATGGAAAGTAATAGAAGAATACTCTAAAAAAGGATTTAAAAAATTCAACTTTGGAGGAATAAGTAATATAAACAATGACACAAAATATAAAGGATTAAATGACTTTAGAATGAGTTTTGGATCATGCGCAATAGAATATGCAGGAGACTTTGAACTAGTAACAAACAATACACTATACTTCATGTATGAAAAAACAAGAAAAATATCAAATAT
>CAKJXT010000044.1 GCA_918219625.1 Bacilli bacterium | reverse complement strand
TATGTATCAAGAATAGAAAAAAGAGCTCTAACAAAAATGTTAAGAGAATTTATAAAAAATAAAAACAACAATTAAAAAGAAAGCACAAGCTTTCTTTTATATTCTTTCAGTTTTAACCTTAACTGCTTCACCATTCATATCATATGATTCCTCTAAACCAGAATCTTTGATTAATTCTACAGCTAAAGTTTCATTTTTAATATAATCACTATACTTAGAAATAGTTTTATCAATCATTTCACTACCATCATAATATAACTTAATTCTATCAGTAATTATATAGTCGTTATCTTTTCTAAGGCTTTGAACTTTTCTAACAATCTCACGAGCAAGTCCCTCTAAAATTAAATCTTCATTTAACTCAGTATTTAAAATAACAAATACATGACCATTATTAGAAGAACAATAACCTTCTTTAACATTAACAGTAATTAATACCATAGAAGGAGTAATCTCTAACTCTTCACCCATGAAATCAACTTTAATACTATCAGTCTTTAATGTTTCAATTTGACTAACAGATAATGTTCCAAGTAACTTAGTAAACTCACCTACATTACTTCCAAATAACTTACCTACTTCTCTAAAATTAGGCTTAATAATATAATCTAAATAATCAGTCATATTATCAATATAAGTTATCTCTTTAACATTTAATTCTTCCTTAATTACTGATTCAAATTCATTGATTAACTTAGAAACATTCTTATCAAGTAAAACCTCACTAATAGGTTGTCTAACCTTTATTTTAGCGTCCTCTCTAGCAAATCTACCTAAAGAACAAATATCTCTAACTAAATCCATCTTCTCTTCAACTTCATCATTAATTAATGACTCATCATAAACTGGATAATCAGCTAAATGAACAGACTCTTCACCAGTTAAATTCTTATAAATCTCTTCAGTAATAAATGGAGTTATTGGAGCACATAACTTACATAAAGTAACAAGTACTTCATAAGTAGTAAGATAAACTGCTTTCTTAGACTCTGTTAATTCACTCTCCCAGAATCTTCTTCTATTACTTCTAATATACCAGTTAGATAAATCATCATTAATAAATGGAATAATTAATCTAGTAACACGATTTAAATCATACTCTTCAAAAGCTGAAGTAACATCTCTTACTAATTTATTTAATTTAGATATTAACCACTTATCAATATCTTCACGATTCTTAACAGGAATATCATACTCTCTAGGATCTACTCCATCCGCATTCGCATACATTTGGAAGAATGAATAAGAATTCTTAAATGTACTAATATACTTAGAATATATTTCTTTTAATCCATCAACATCAAACTTAATTGGTGTCCAAACAGGAGAAACAGATGGTAAATAAAATCTTATTGTATCAGCACCATACTCATTAATAATTCCGAATGGTTCAATCGCATTTCCTCTACTCTTATGCATTTTATGACCATACTTATCTAATAATAAGTCATTAACTAAAACATTCTTATATGAAGACTCACCCATAACAAATGTTGAAATAACAAGAAGTGTATAGAACCATCCACGAGTTTGGTCAACACCCTCAGCTATAAAATCAGCAGGGAATTGACTCTCAAATAATTCTTTATTTTCAAATGGATAATGATATTGAGCAAAAGGCATTGCGCCACTATCAAACCAACAATCAAGTACATCAGTAACACGATTCATTGTGCCACCGCACTTAGAACATTTGATATGAACATCATCTATAAATGGTCTGTGAAGTTCAATTGAACTATCAATTTTTTCTATTGATTTCTCAACTAATTCTTCTCTAGAACCAATAACCTCAGTATGTCCACAACTACAAGTCCAAATTGGAAGAGGGCAACCCCAATATCTATTACGAGATATCCCCCAGTCAACCATGTTCTCTAACCAGTTATTAAATCTCTTTTCACCAACATAAGTAGGATACCAATTAATTTTACTATTAGCTTCAATTATTTTATCTTTATAAGCCGTAGTTTTAATATACCAACTTGGTTTAGCATAATAAATTAAAGGTGTCTTACATCTCCAACAATGTGGATAATTATGAACCATTTTTTGCTTCTTAAATAACTTATCTTCGCTACTTAAATACTTAATAATATCAACTTCAAGTTCAGGATCAACAACTAATCTTCCTTCCCATGGACCGGCATTATACTTACCATCTTCACCAACAGGATTTAAAACAGGTAAATCATACTTTAAACCAACTTCATAGTCATCTTGTCCAAAAGCAGGAGCGATATGAACAATACCAGTACCATCATCCATAGTAACATAATCAGCTAAAGTAACAAAGAATGCTTTCTTATCAACTGATAAAAATGGCATCAATTGTTCATACTCAGTATGCTCTAAATCCTTACCAGTATACTCTTCTAGTACTTCATATTCATCACCTAAAACCTTAGGAGCAAGTTCTTCAGCTAAAATAAATTTATACCCTTTACTAAGAACTTTAACATACTTGCTATCTGGATTAACGCATAAAGCAACATTTGCCATTAAAGTCCATGGAGTTGTTGTCCACGCTAAGAAATATGAATCATCATCTTTAACCTTAAAAGGAACAATAACTGTATTAACAGAAATTTCTTTATACTCTTGAGCAACTTCATGTGAAGACAAACTTGTTCCACATCTAGGACAATAAGGTGTTATTTTATAACCATTATATAATAATCCAGCATCAAAATACTTCTTTAAAATCCACCATTCAGTTTCAATATAATTATTATCATAAGTTATATACGGATTCTTAACATCAATAAATTGACCCATTTTATCAGTTAAATCTCTAAAAGCAGTTTCATTTTCCCAAACACTTTCACGACATTTTTCATTAAACTCTTTTATACCATAATTTTCAATGTCTTTTTTACCACTAAAACCTAATTGTTTTTCGACTTGAACCTCAACTGGAAGTCCATGAGTATCCCAACCAACTTTTCTAAGAACACGATAACCTTTCATAGTTTTATACTTACAAAAAGTATCCTTAAGTTCTTTTGCAACCATATGATGGATACCAGGTTTACCATTAGCAGTTGCAGGTCCATCATAGAAAACAAAATCCTTACATCCCTCTCTGTGATCAATTGTTTTCTTTAATATATCCATATCTTTCCAACTAGATAAGATATCACTTTCAACCTCATTAATATTCTTTTTGCTTAATTCCTTAAATTCCATAAATCCTCCTAAAATTTTACCTCTTTCATACTATAAAAATCTATATCATATCTTGCATAAATCTTTTTAAGTGAATCAACTGTAGCTTCATGATCAGATAATCCTAACTTAGAAATATATTCATTAACAACATCCTCATTAAGAGCTTCAATCTCAACATAAGGCGGTATCATAGGATAACAATCTATATCAAACTCAACATCACCATACTTATAAGATATTCTCTTATTTTCAATATATCTATCAACATTAATACCAGCCGCTATTAATAACATATGAGCCTTATCAAAATCCTCTATTTCTAACTCTAACTCTTTAGTACTAGACATACTAGTATACCTTTTATCTTTATAAGTTAATGTTGTTTTTAAACCATTAGTTCTAAGTCTTATAAACTTTCCTTCTTCTTTTGGAACAACATCATAGACATATCGTTTTTGATCAAATTCACCAATCTTTTCTGCTCCAAGTTCTTCTAACTTCTTAACTAATTCTTCAACATTAATATTTAGTATTCTTATTTCACACTCTGTATTCATATAATCCCCCTAACCTATAATTACAAAAGTATAATAAACTATAAAAATTATAAACATTATAATACCTTCAAATTTATCAATTTTTCTATCCTTAAATGAAAATACAAATAACAATATAGCAGCAATAATCATAACAATCAAATCTATAACACTAAATCCAACTGCTGGAATACCTCCAAAAAACGCAACAGGTATACCCATAACTACACCTACATTAAATATATTACTTCCTACTATATTTCCAACAAGTATTTCTTGTTCACCTTTTCTAATAGAAACAATAGATGTAACAAGTTCTGGTAAAGATGTACCAAACGCAACAACTGTTAAAGCTATCATTCTTTGACTTACACCTAATATAGTCGCAATCTTTGAAGCACTATCAACAACAACATTACTTCCGATAACAATACACGCTATACCGAATACTGTAAACAATATTGACTTAAACATACTAAGTGGAGCTTCATCACTATCCTCATCTGTCTTATTTCTCATAATAGAAATCAAATAATATATAAATATTGTAAAAAATAACAATATTATAAAACCATCATTTCTACTTATTTCATTAACACTTGGAACAAATAAATCATCCTTTGCTAAGAAAAATAATAATCCACTTATAAGCATTACAATTGGAATTTCCTTTTTAACAGTATTACTTTTAACAAGAATTGGACTAATTAAAGAACAAATACCAATTATAAGTAATATATTTAAAATATTACTACCAATAACATTTCCAAGTAACATATCAGCATTACCCGAAATAATAGACTTAACAGAAACTGCAAACTCAGGAGCACTTGTTCCAAAAGCAACAATAGTAAGCCCTATCAACATTTTTGATAACTTAAGATTCAAAGCTATACTAGAAGCACCATCAACAAAAATATCTGCTCCTTTTATCAAAACAACAAATCCTACTATCAAAATAATTAATTGTATAATCATATTTCACCTCCAAAAAAAAATTCTATAAATTTAAGGACGAATATTCGCGGTACCACCTTAATTCATAGAACTCTATGCACTCAAATACTATAACGCGTAACCGGTTTAATCTATTGGATTAAAAACATCAAAAGTGATCCATATACTATCCTCATATTAGTTTTCACCAAACACTAACTCTCTATAAATCAAATAATATACCGTCTTCATCATATGTTCTAAATATCAATTTTTTCGATATCATCAATAACTTCCAATTGACATTCTATTAAAGATCTAACTTTATTCTTATAAATAGAAACATCTCTTTTTAGTTTATCAGATTCCATATTAATACGTTCAGCTCTAATTAATGCATCATTAAGTATCCTAGAAGCAATACCTTTCGCATCATTAATTATAACTTCACGTTCCTTTAAAGCATTATTTCTTATTTGTTCTGAAGTATGTTTAACCATAGCCATAGAATTTTTTAAACTAGACTCTATACTTTTATAAAAATTAACCTGATTATGAAGATTCAAATTTTCATTTTGTAATCTTCTAACCTCCAAATCATAATTATAAAGTCTCTTATCCTTTAAACTATTTTCACTCTCAATTTGAGCAAGACGATTCATAACTTCATTCAAATACTTCATGACATCATCATTACGAAGTGTATTCATATATTTTTCCATACCTCACCTCGAATAAGGTATATTCTAACACACTTCATACTATATTTCAACAAATATTTAATAAAATTTAAAAATTACCATTCAATATTTATATCATCATTATCATGAATATCTTTTCCATCTTTTTCATCAGAAATAGAGCCTTGTATATTTACATTATTAGGAGTAAGTAAAAATATACCTCCGCCTATTTTTTGAATTTCTCCACCAATCGCATAAATTGTCCCACTCAAAAAGTCAACAATTCTCTTTGCTTGATCAGAAGTAACTCTCTTTAAATTAACAACAACAGTGTTTCTCGCTTTTAAATGATCTACTATTTGTTGAGACTCAGAATATGCTCTGGGCTCAAGTAAAATCATCTTACTTTTCCCATTATCCATAGTAGCTTCTTCAGGTGTTTTATCATAATAAGTATCACTTGTTCCATCAGAAGCGAAAATATCTCCTCCATCATCTTTCAACCATTTTTTTAAACTAAATGCCATAACATTTCCTCCCTTATTATTACTTATAATATTTTATCATAAATAAAAAAATATGTAAATAGAATAATATTTTTAAAATAAATATTGAGAGAATAAGCAAAATATGATAAACTTAAATAAGAATAGGAGAATATTTATGAGATGTTTAAAATGTGGAAACGAACTAAAAGACGACGAAATAATGTGTAGTAATTGTGGATATAATAGAAATAATACTGCGCAACAAGATAACCAATTTGCTACAAGAAATATAGGTGTATATAATCCAAACCCAGTAGATCAACAAGAAGTAGACAGAAAATTACAAAACCAAAAAGAATTCGATGAACTTGTACAAATATATATAGGCGATAAATACTATAATTTTAGAAAAGGAAGTTTCTCTTGGTGTGCATTCTTCTTTGGACCATTCTATTACCTATATAGAAAATTATATGCAGTCGCAATAATACTATTCCTAATGTTAGGAGGAATAAGTGCATTCTTTACATTTACAACTCAAGGAAGATTCGATAATATAAGAGATATTAAAGAATTATTAACAATAAAAGGTTTCAATACTTACATGATTATATATATGATAACTTTATTTGTTTTTTATCTATTTCTAGGAATTTCATTTAAAAAATTCTATTTCAATGAAGTAATAGAAAGAATCGGAAATATAAAGAAAAATAATCCAAAATTAGGATTTAATCAATTAACACAATTAGTAAAAGAGAAAGGCGGAACCAACATTCTAGCGCCTATACTCGCAATAATAATTCCAATAGTAATTATATTGATAATAATGCTTGTAAGTTTCATATTACTTGGAAAAATGATATTAGGCTAATTAAAAGCAAGTTCAACATTTAAATCGGTATCCAATACAGCAATATATAGAAATATTAAGCCACTAATAAAAATTAATAAAGAAGCAAGAAAAGACAAATAAACAAGTCTTTTCTTTTTTTCTGTATCATAATCATCTAAATTCTTAATACTTTTATAAGAATCACTTAAAAAATAATAATAAACAATAATTAATATAGAAAAAATTAATATCATAATACTTCTATACTTATCTTTACTATTTAAATCATTATAAACATAATAATTTTTCTCTAAATAATTAGAATAATAACTTAAAGCAATTATTCCTATATAAATAACCCATATAAAATCCTCTATTCGTAATTGCTTTAACTTATCCTCAACATCTTTACTATACATACTAAATATTATGAATAAAAAAAGAACTCATTACAAGTTCTCATTAAATATAACACTCTCAACATCCGCACTATATTTACCATTATATAAATAAATATCAATAGGATATTTTTTTATTTGAGAAAAATCACTACAAGTTTGATGAATACTTTTTAAATCTTGAGCTATATATCTATAAGCTTCATTATAACACAATTTATCAATTATATATATTTTATTATCATACCAAAACTTAAGCTTATAATTCCGAACCTTCCTATAACGATATATTTCATTATCTACAATATAACCTTGAACCTTAATACCATACTTTTTATATCTATTAACAACAATCATCTTATAAATAAAAAGAGAAACAAACACTAAAGCAAAAGCACAAATAAAAATAACAATAACCATACGATTATATGAACTATCAGAATGTTGCATTTTCAATTCATTAAATTTTAAAAATATAAGTACAGGTACCAACAATAAAATAAATAAATTATTACGTTCATTATATTTTAACTTCATAAAAACCACCTATCATCTTTAATAATTATAACTAAAAAAAGAACTCATTACAAGTTCTTATAATCACTTATCCAATTTAACACTATCCAAATCAAAATAATATTTATTTTTATAAACATATACATCTATTGGAAATCTTTTACTTGTAAAAGTATCATTTCCCATATCTTCTATTTTTTTCAACTCTGAACACACATAATTATATGCATCATCATCTGATATACCATAAGTACCAGCAATTCTTACAACTTCATCATTAACTAAGCATTTTAAAGAACACTTTCTACGTGACGGTTCCAAGGGTCTATCTACAATATATCCTTGCATTTTTTCTCCTTTTTCTTTAGCTATTTTAAAACGCATTTTATAAAACATATAATCAACAAGACTTATAAGTAAAAAACCGCCACTAATAACCAAAGTAGAAAAAACATTATAAGAATCAAAGCCAAAACTAATTGTTTCCATAATTGTCAAAGAAATGAGTACTATAACAATAAGTAAAACTATATCAATAGAATGTCGATAACGCAATTTCATATTATCACCAATATAATTATAACTAAAAAAAGAACTCATTACAAGTTCTTTTAAAATTCAAATTGGTGACCCGTACGGGATTTGAACCCATGAATGCATGCGTGAAAGGCATGTGTGTTGAACCACTTCACCAACGGGCCAAAATAAAATGGCGCCCAATGCAGGACTCGGACCTGCGACCCTATGATTAACAGTCATATGCTCTACCGGCTGAGCTAATTGGGCAGTTTTGTCGTCATTTTATTTGTGTCTCAAAAACAAAGACAAATAGATTATATAATATATTTAAGCAATATGCAAGTGTTTTTTAAAAAAAAATAAAAAAAATAGAAGATTTTATCTTCTATTTTTCGACATTTATACTTTGCCTTATCTTGATATGTACCTCTCTTAGTTGTTCTTCACTAACCTCACTTGGAGATCCCATCATTAAATCTTGACCACTAGCAAGTGGTGGGAATGCTTGAACTTCTCTTAAGTTAGGCTCATCACATAATAACATGATAATTCTATCAATACCAGGACCCATACCTGCATGAGGTGGAGCACCAAACTTAAACGCATTGTAAAGTGATCCAAACTTCTCCTCTACTACAGACTTGTCATATCCAACCATACTGAATGCTTTTTCAAGAACATCAACATCATGATTACGAACAGCACCACTAGCCATTTCAAAACCATTACAAACAAAGTCAAATTGATATGCTTTAATATCTTCAATATTAGAATTATTTAAAGCATCAAGTCCTCCCTGTGGCATACTAAATGGATTATGACCAAAATCATACTTCTTAGTCTCTTCATTATATTCAAACATTGGGAAGTTATTAATAATACATAACTCTAACTTATTATTATCAATTAAATCTAACTTTCTACCTAACTCAGTTCTAATTAAACCTGCTTGTTTAGCAACAGTATTCTTATTTTTATCAGCAATAAAGAATAATACACTATTAACCTTTAAATCAGCAGCATCTATTAAACTCTTTCTTTCTTCATCAGATAAGAACTTATCAATAGGTCCTTTAAAAGTCATATCTTCATTAACAGTAATATAACCAATTCCTGGCATACCAATACTCTTAGCGTAATCAACAACCTCATTAAACCAACTATTAGACTTACTAGCTAAATCATCTACTTTAATACCTCTAACAATACTATTTTGGAAAGGTTTAAAAGTAGTATTACTAAATTCACGAGTTATATCAATAATTTCTAATGGGTTTCTTAAATCTGGTTTATCAGAACCATACTTAAGCATTGCGTCTTCATAATTAATTCTTCTAAAAGGCTTTGGAGAAACTTGTTTATCACTAAACTTAGTAAATACATCATAGAATATTTCTTCTCCAACTTTATAAACATCCTCTTCAGTCGCAAAACTCATCTCAAAGTCTAATTGATAAAACTCTAATGTTCTGTCAATTCTAGAATCTTCATCCCTAAAACATGGCGCAACTTGAAAATACTTATCAACACCACTTACCATAAGTAATTGTTTAAAAATTTGAGGTGCTTGAGGAAGAGCATAAAACTTACCTCTAAACTTACGAGAAGGAACCAAGAAATCTCTAGCGCCTTCTGGAGAAGAAGCAGTTAAAATTGGAGTTTGAACTTCTGTAAAACCTAAATCATACATCTTATTTCTTAGGAAATGTAAAACATCACTTCTTAATTTTAAATTCTTTTGCATCCTACTACTTCTTAAATATAAATAACGATACTTGTTTCTAACCTCTTCACTTGTATTATGACTAGTCTTAATATCAAATGGAAGTTCATTTAAAGACTTACCTAAAACTTCAATACTATCAACTAATACTTCAATAGTACCAGTAGAAATCTTATCATTATAATCCTCTTCTGCTCTAGCTCTTACAGTACCACTTAAAGTAACACTAGACTCACGAGTTAAATCTTTAAACATAGAATCATCATTAGAAACAACTTGAATAACACCAGTATTATCTCTAACATCAACAAATATTACTCCACCATGGTCTCTTATATTTTCAACAAAACCAGCTAATTTTATAGACTTACCAATAAAATCAGGAGTAACTAATCCACAATAATTATTTCTATAAATATTTTCCATAATTACCTCTTTTCTATCTCTTCAATCATCATACTTCTAGTCATAGCAGGATTTGCTTGACCACGAGTTTTCTTCATAACTTGACCAACCAAGAAATCAACAATATTAGTTCTACCAGCTTTATATTGTTCAATACCTTGTGGTTGCTCTTCTAATACTTCTAAAATAACTTTTAATATCTCATCAGATGAACCAATTTGTTTCATTCCAGACTCTTCAACAACAGCCTTAGGGTCTTTATTTTCATCTAAGCACTTAAATAAAACTTCCTTACCTTGTTTACTAGAAATTGTACCCTTACCTACCATATCAATAAGTTCAGTAAGCATTAAAGGAGTAACATAAATCTCATCAATAGTCTTAAACTCTTTATTTAAATATCCAAGTATAACACTAGTTATCCAGTTAGAAGCTAACTTTGGATCAGCTCCACACTTAATAACCTCTTCATAATAATCAGAAACAGGTTTTTCTTTAACAAGAATAGTCGCATCATAATTAGATAATCCATACTCACTCATATAAGTTTCTTTTCTCTCTGGAGCAAGTCTTGGAATACTATTTCTAATTTCTTCTATCCATTCACTACTTAATTTATACTTAGGAATATTTGGTTCAATAAAATACTTATAATCAATCGCATCAACTTTACTACGCATATAAACAGTAGTGCCAGATTCTTCATCCCAACGACGAGTTTGTTGTTCCATAGAATCATATGTCCCCTCTTCTTTAGCTTCAATTTGACGAGCTATCTCATAATTAATTGCATCTCTTACTCCACCAAAAGAGTTAACATTTTTAACCTCAATCTTAGTTCCCCAGTTTTTAGGATCAGACTCATCTAAAGATTCTTCCATTATAGAAACATTAACATCACATCTAATTTGACCTTTCTTACTATCAGCTTCACTTATACCAGAATATTGATAAATATTCCTCATAGTCTCTAAGAAAGATACTGCTTCTTTGGCACTATGAAAAGTTGGTTCGGTAACTAACTCAAGCAAAGGAACACCTGCTCTATTATAATCAATTGTAGAAAAATTTGAATAATGATCTTGACTAGCAGCATCCTCTTCCAAGTGAATATTATTAATACGAGCTATCTTCATCTCACCATCACATTCATACTTAAGTTCACCATAAATTCCAACTGGAGCTGGTTTAGTTTCTTGAGTAATTTGATAGTTCTTAGGCATATCAGGATAATAATAATTCTTTCTTTCAAAATACATATAAAGAGGTTGTTTGCACCCTAATATAATACTAGCCATTAAAGCTTTACGAACCGCTTCCTTATTAACTACAGGAAGAGTTCCAGGAAATCCCATATCAAGAGGACGAACATTACTGTTTGGACAATCTGTATATGCGTTTGGAGCGCTACTAAAAACTTTAGAATTAGTTTCACTTATTTCACAGTGCATCTCTAAACCAATAATTGCTTTATACTTCATAATCATACCCCTTTGCTATTTGATTTTTATATTCCATTGTACCTTCTAATGCATAAGCCATATTAAGCACATTAACATCATCATAACAATTTCCTGTTATATTAACACCAACTGGAAGTCCATCTATAAATCCATTTGGAATTGTAATTGAAGGGAACCCTCCAAAGTTTCCAACTTGTAAATGTTCCTCTAAAACTTGTAATTTCTTCTTTAAAACAGTATCCTCAGCAGTAATAACATCTAATGAACCATCTAAATGTTTTGCAGGACCAGATGAAACTGGTAAAATAACACCATCATATTCTTTAAATAAATTCTTCCAAGCATCAACAATTAATCTTCTAGCTCTTTGCGCATTAAAGAAATATCTATCTTTATTTTGAGCTTGTAATACATAAGAACCAATTACAAATCTTCTTTTAATTAATGAAGAAAAGCCTGTAGTTCTATAATTCTTCATCATATCATAATAGTTATCACCTTCAGCACGAGGTCCAAAAATAATACCAGTTAAATTTGACATATTACTTGTTGCCTCAGCACAACCAATAACTTGATAAACAGGGAAAATTGCATTTAATAAAGTTTGATCAACATGAACACAGTCTACTTCCATGCCTAATTCTTTACACTTATCTACTGTTTTCATAAAGTTTGATAAATGCTCTTTTAATTCAGCTGAAGCATCAGGATAATTATCAATATTACAAATCTCATCAATATAACATAATTTCTTACCTTTTACTTCTCCAGTAATTGAATCAAATAAATGAATATCTTTTGAATCCCAAGAAGTCATATCATTCTTATCAATACCCTTCATATTATCAACAACAATTGCAGAATCCTTAACACTACGAGCAAGAACTCCACAATGATCCAAAGAAGAAGCATAAGCAAATAAACCATAACGAGAAATCATTCCATATGTTGGCTTATATCCAACTATACCACAAAATGCAGCAGGCTTACGAATTGAATCACCAGTATCAGATCCAGTAGCATAAGGATAAACACCAGCAGCAACAGCGCATGCAGATCCAGCACTAGATCCAGCACACATACGAGTTTTATCCCATGGATTTCTAACAACTCCAGTATGTCCTGTAGTACCAGTACCACCCATACCAAACTCATCTAGAACAGTTTTATTAACTGCAACCGCACCAGCCTTCTCCAAATTCTCAATAGATGTAGCTGTAAAGAATGGAACATAATCCTTTAAAGTATTAGATGAACCTGTAGAAAGTATACCTTTTGTACTGTAATTATCTTTAACTCCATATGGAATACCAGATAATAAATTATCAGTAACTTGTACTTCTTTTGCGTCATCCAAAATTGTTACAAATGCATTACAATCTTCTTGTAATTTATGACTTCTAGCTAGAGACTCTTTAATTAAATCACTAGAACTAACACGACCATTCTTTAAATCATCATGTAACTCTTCAATACTTTTAAACATATTATTCATTCTTATCCACCACCTTTGGCACTTTAACTTCACAAACTCTATAGTCATCACAGTTTTGTAAAAGTAAGTCAATATCAATTGGTTCTTCTGGAATATCTTCTCTTAATTCAACTTCAAAATCATCTAAACACCAACTCATTGGCTCAATTGAGCTTATTCCAGGAATATCATTAATAATATTAATATTCTTATCAATAACATCAAACTCATCTAAAACCATTTGGTTTTCTTCTGGAGTAAGACCTATTAATAACTTATCAGCATAATCATCTACCATTTCCTTAGTAAATTTACCCATAAAATCACCCTTTCAAATAAAAAAACAGTAAACATCCCAAAAAGGGACGAATTACTGTTAAATCCGCGGTACCACCCTAGTTACTATTAAAGTCACCTCTTGATTATAACGGAATCATTCCGACTTATTCTACTATTATTTCGATAAGTAACTCCATGGTGTTATTCAGATTTAACATATTACTAGTTTCCACCACCACTAGTTCTCTTTAAACTGTTTTAAATCTTACTTCTCCACTTCAAAGTCAATACATAAATTATAACACATTTTATCTAATTTGTGTACAAATTTCCACAAGTTCCTAAATAATATATCAAAAAATATAAAAATAATCAAGAAAAAAGTTCTATAAAAGAACTAATTCCACAAATTATTTGGATAAACGCCACTATCAACTAAGTCTTTTAAATACTTTTCCATCTTTTCTTTATCTTCTTTATATGTTACTCCATTAAACTTAGCTGTAGTATCAAGTACATTAACAATTGCCTTACCATCCTCTATTGACTTTTCAACAATTGTAGGCAAATAAAATTCACCTTTAACTAAATCTTTAGTCTCTTTAAAGAAATCTACAAAATATGAAGAAGCATCTTCAAATACCTTTGGAGTAAAGCCCCATAAATTAACTGAAACATAAGATTCAGGCGATAACTCATGAGCATCTCCATCAATATATACTAGCTTACCATCTTGATATAAAATGTCTTTTCTCTCAGTAACATTAACAAGTTTACCATCAGATACTTCGCATACACCACGAGAAACACTACCATTATCAGACAAAGTATTCTTAAGTATATAAGCAACCATACAATAATCTTTAGAATTTTTAGAAACATTCTTTAAATATTCAGCAATCTTCATAAATGATTCTCTTCCATAGAAATCATCAGCATTTATAATTGCGAAATTCTCATCAACTATATTTCTGCAAGATAATAATGCATGCCCTGTTCCTAAAGGCTTAATACGTTCATCAGGAACACTATATCCCTCTGGAATATCATTCATTTTTTGAAAAGCATACTCTACATCAATAAACTTCTCAACTCTTTTTCCTATTGTATCTCTAAAAACTTCATAATCGCATTCACGAATAATAAATACAACTTTATTAAATCCTGCCTTTACAGCGTCATATATTGAATAATCAATAATAAACTCACCATTTGGACCTAACCCTGTAGTTTGCTTAGATCCTCCAAATCTACTACCCATACCAGCAGCCATAACAACTAAAATCATCTTTTTACTCTCCTAACATTTTATAAGGCTTAATCTTACTATTATCCTTATCATAAACAGTATATATAGCAAGAACCTCGTTTTTTTCGTCAACAAACAAGATTTTATCACATTTATAAATATTATCCAATAGTTTTCCGTTTAAAATATCTTTTTTTAAATTCTCATCCACTACTACTCTATACATATCACTAAAATAAGTTCCAACATCAATTAATTTATAATTACCATTTTCTATATCAGATAATGAATAAGCTTCATCAATTGTGAATGCCCCTTGCTTAGTCCTTTCTAAAGAACTCATAACCCCAATAGTACCCAATTTAGAAGCAATATCACGAACTAAACTTCTAATATAAGTACCCTTGCTAACCAAACACTTAATAGAAAAATTAACAGTACCATCTATATATTCAATATCACTAACTAATTCAATACTTTTAATATTAACCATTCTCTTAGGTAACTCTACTTCCTTACCACTTCTAGCATACTCGTATAATTTTTTGCCATTAACTTTAACCGCGCTATAAATCGGAACTTCTTGTAAATACGAACCAATCATCGAATTTAATACATCAATAATTTCATCACGACTAAATTTAACACTCTCACTTTTTAAAACATTACCAGTAGTATCTAATGTATCAGTTAATAAGCCTAGCTTAACCCCAGCAATATATTCTTTTTCATCACAAGTAATCATATCAACTAACTTAGTACACTTACCAACACAAATAACAAGCACACCTGTTGCCATAGGATCTAATGTACCTGTATGTCCAACTTTTTTAGTACCAAGAATATTAGAAACTGAATTAACAACATCTCTACTAGTACAATCTTTTTCTTTATTAATAACCAATAATCCATTCATATAAATCACATATAAATTTTATAATATTTAATAAAAATAATCAAGAAAAAAGATACCCTAAGGCATCATAAATTATTTATCTCATCAATACTTAAGCCAGTATATTTAGAAATATTTTCTTTCTCAATATTATCATCAAGCATTCTCTTAGCCATTTCAATTTGATTTTCTTTTTTTCCCTCAACTTTTCCTTCCTTTTTTGCATCAACAATCGCCATCGCACTACAATATTCATCTAACTGTTGTTTTTCTAATTCACTCATAAATATAGGATCATTACTTAAACTCTTTACTGTTTCAACAACTTTCTTCATAATATCATCACCCATAGATATTTTATCTAACTCCTCTATGTCGTCAATTAAAAACAGTTTAAAATATCTTTCCCTTTCACTAAGTTCATTATAACATTTATTAGGTACATTTTTCAAGTTAACATGAAATTTCCTAAATTCATCTGTTTCTATCTCACCATTCTTTAAATCAGTTAACCCAACCTCAATAACTAAATCACTATTTCTAAAAATATTATAATTTTCTATAGCTATTTGATAAAAAATATATGATTCACTATAATCAGAACCTTTCACATACATACTTGATGCATATTTATGAGAAGTTATTTCATTTTTTCTTTTATTCTTAGCCTTATCATTAGACATTTCAACATTAATATATTTATTATCTATAGTCACAACAACATCCTGTTCATTATGATGAATAAATACACTCTTATCAGGTATATCAGCATCTATCACAATCATATTCTTAAATAAATAATCATAATCAATACCGGTTACAAGATATATTATTTTAGCTAAAAAATCCCTATTAACTACATTCTTTACGACGTTCTTAAAAACTAAATCATTAGAAAGTGGAACAATCTTTCCATCTTCTAATACTACTTTTTTTGTTATCTTATCAAAATACATTTTTTTCACCTCAAAATATATCTTACTTCATAGAAATAAAAGTTCCTTAAAATAATTCTCAATTAATTGAAATTTTATTATCTTTTTCTAACTCTTTTAAACTTTTATCAGGTGTTGGTAACTTCTCAGGCATAGTACCTCCATTTTTAGCAATAACTTCTCTAATATTTTTCCCAATATTATAATGAGTTTCGTTCGCATTATTCTCTCCTTTAATATTATCATTAATAAGTTTTTCTTCTGTTTGAGTTATTCTAAATAAATTAGCAGCCAACTCTACACTACCCATATTATCTAAAATATCTTCTCTATACCTTAAATTCTTTCTTTTAGCTATATCATTAGCTGTTTCACCATTATATAAACCCATATAACCAAAATTATGAAACTTATCAAAATTCTTAACCCCAACCTTTTTAGCAACTATATTTAAAGAATAATTTCCTTTTTTAGTTAAATTTCTTTGATAAAATCTTTTTTCATCTTCAGAAAGACAACTATATTCAATTTCAGAGAGTTCCTGCTTTCTTGTTTGAATGGCAAAATAAGTCTTAGCCAAAGCAATTACTTTCTTTCTAGGATCACAATTTAAAACTATTAAATAACAAGCATATCTAGATAACTTATAATCCTAAATTTTTCTTTGGGCGCCTTTTGCTAAATTTATCATTTTATTGACGCCGATAAAATGATCTAAAGCCTTATAATTACTATTATTACAGTTTTCTTCTGCAGTTTTAATTATTCTATGAAAATTTTGCCATAAGGTATATTCTAAAACTGGCATCAATTCTCTAGCATACCAATATTCATTACCATTTTCATCTATATGTTTAATATCTTCAAACATCTTTTCTGTGTACTCTTTTATTTGATTCATTTCTTTCACCTCAAAATATATCATACGAGATAAATATAAAAGTTCCTTAAATAAATTAAAAAAAATTACAGATTTTATAATCTGTAATTTCTTATAAACTATTTAGACGAAAATTTGGAATCATAAACCATACTAAATTGATTTATAAAATCATTAATATTAGCTTCAAAATATTTCTTTCTTTGAAGTATTTTTGAGAGAATATCACTAGCTTTACTAGGGTCATAAGCATAGGCATAACTCTTAAATATATTCTTATAATCATCATCAGAAATATTTTGAAGTTTTTTTAAAATATCATTTAAATAAGAAAGGTTGTCTTCTGATAATCCATTTTGTTTCAAATAATCTATAAATTTTGAATAAATACTTAATCTAGAGCCACTAGGTTGAAAACTAAAATCTAAAGAAAGTGATTCATCAAAATTTCTAAGTAAATACTTAAATGATTGTTCTTTATCAATTCCGCGCAAAATACCATTTTTATCAACAATAAAATTCTTATCATCAGAATCAAAATTACCAAGTAAATAATCACATACATATTCACCTAATAGCTCTCCAGTATGATTTCTTATTATTTCATCACTAGTTATATTATGAGCACTTTCTATCTTCTCTTGAACAGAAACTTTAACATTTCCTTTACCAAAAACCCTTACATCAACACAAGTACTAGGACTAACAATTCTTTGTAAAATACTTGCACATTCTTGTACACAAGCTCTTGCAGGTCTAACTCTCATATCTTGCTTATTGACCCCAGCCTTAACAAGATATGTTTTATCATCATCAGAATATTGATACATATAACCAGTTTGTCCTAAATTAATATCATTCACCTCAATAGATTTATCCACATAAGTTCTAAGTATTTGTTGAGTGTCGCTCTTTATTTCAGAAGCATCCTCATATTGTCTTTTGTCAATAATTCCTTCAAATTCAAAATTAGCCAAATCTTGTCCTATGATTTCTTCAAAAGTATTTGAAATTCCTTTATCGCATAATTCTTTATATTTTAACAATATTTGCTTCATTTTCTCAAACCCTTGAGGACTCATGTTGTAAACAAAATTATCATGTGGATAAATACCCCTTTTTTGAGCCATATGATTTTCACCATAATCATATATTTTATAGAATTCTTTAAATTCATCAAAGCTCTTTCCATCAGCAGCAGCTAAAAAGTCTATTACAGCCTGTTTAAAAGAACCACCATTTTGGAGTATCCAATTCTCAATTCCAACTCCACCTAATCCACCTTGAGGATTAGAACCTCTGTCAGGCTTATAACACTCTGCAAACTTAAGAACTTTCTTTGCAATTATTATATTTGCGACAATAGAATTATATTTATCAGGATATAATTTTCTAATAGTTTTTAATCTATCAGATATACACATATCCGTTGAATAATTTAATTTATCAGTTCTCTCAACAAAAGTAATATCTATATCAACAGGAACACTTAAACCTTCAATGTTAACACCTTTTAATCTAAAGTCTCCAGTTCCTATTACTCCACTATTTCCATTATTAAAAGCATTTAATAAATCGTTTTTAATTTTATCTAATAAATCAGGATTATCCATAATAGCTCTATCAAATCTCATCATATAATCAAAGTCACCATCACCTGGTAAATTAGTTCCTCTTCCAGTTGAACCTGTATCAATAAGTTCAACATATCCTTCTTGAATATCACCATCTACTTGCTCTTTCAATTTTAAACCATATTTTTTAATAACTTCACTTATAATCCCATTAATGGTATTTCTTTTAATAACAACTTCTCTTTCACTTATAGAAATCTTAGAAGCTAGTTTTAATATTTCAGGTGTTTCCAATTCACTAGAAATATCATATTCTTCAATACCATAATATGACAATCCATTCATTTTACTTCTTAACATATCATATTCGTCCGGACTAAATACTAACTTACCTTGCCTATCCACAACAGGAATATAAAAGCCATTCATTGCTATCTCTAATCCAATTCTATTATCATAAGAATTAACAACAATATAATCAATCTCTGAAGAAGCAAATCCTGTACGAATACCATAATGTGTATCCCCAATAACGCCAGTATAAAAAGCCTCAAGACGAGTTAAATCAAGCTTAGTATCAACTTCTTGATTTTTTTCTTTAGGACTTCTTCTTGTTATAGTAAATCTATTATCCCTATTTTTTAAAACGAAATAGACTGGACCATAACCCGAATTACCAGTTTTTACTATACCTTCAGCAATAGAACCATTTTCTAAAACAACACAACAATCAGTATCAAGTGGTGTTCTATCAGTATCAGCACTACTACCTAAATACTCTTTTGAATTACTTCCATTCTGTAAAATTAAAGGGAGAACTGTTAAACAAGCATCTATCTCATTTAAACCTGTATTAGAAGGTTTAATTCCCTTTACAAAATCTCCTTCTTGTAAAGTAAACTCACCTTCAGCATACTTTCTTCCTCTTTCATCAGCTTCTTTAACCTTTTTCTTAACATATTGCTTAGCTTGTTCTAATGTATCAATTCCAGCAAAATGACAATACATCTTAATAATTCTATCCGGCAAATCATATTCTAATTTTCCATCAACTGAAAATAATGATTTTAAAAATCTAATATCTTCTATAATATTTCCAGTAAGTTCCTTATTATTATCAGCTTTACCCTTCTGCGTATTATTAAATAATGTATTTAAATGTGATACAAATTCCTGTAAAACCTCTATTTGCTCACTAGATAATTCCTCATAACTTAATCTACCTTCACTAATACCAATAAATAACTTATTACCTATTTCCAAATTATTTAAATAATTATTCATACTCCTATTATTAGACCCCATGAAGGATCTAACTAAATCAGCAAATACAATAACCTCTCTACCATAATTAGATTTGCCACTTAAAATAGGAGAGATTACACCATTATTAAAAATAAATCCTTTAAAATTTGGATGCATTATCTCAAAAACTTTATAGACTTTTCCAACAGTAGGTAAATTATTTTTCAAGAAGACATCTTCAATTTGTTCAAATCTATAAATAGGATTATCCAACTGTAAAATAGAAGAAGCTATTTCATCTTCCAATTTTCTTATTTCCAATGAATTAGATTTTGAAATTCTTGCAAAAATTTCAGCAATACTACTAATTTGCTCAATGGATAAATTAGGATGATCAATTGTATAATTTTTAAATTTCTGTTTTAAATTTGAAGACTCAATATTTGAATAAATATTTAAACAATACATTTGTTCTTTAGATAAATCTTTTTTTATTATTTCACTATCAATTATACTTAATTCAGAAGTTAAATCAAAATTACTTTCAAGTATCTCTGATAATAATATTCCATCAGTATTAATATTCTCCATATTCTTAGCAAAAAAATCAAAAAAATCATTAGCACACGAAGATGATTTTGAAACAAGTTGATTATATATTTTTAGACATTGAAGTTGACCTTTTGATAGCCGATCTAAATCTTCATCTGTTATGCTTTTTAAATCAAGCAATTTAAAAGCATATATATTTCCTTTATCAACTGCATACTTTATATATTTAAATTGTTTTAGATAATTTGGACTATTATTAGATATCTCATAACCATTATCAATAAGTTTAAAAACCAATTCATCTAATTCTTGTTTTTCATTATCATTAATTGATGATATATCTAAATAATTTATTGCACCAATTTGTCCCTTTTCAACTGCATATTTTATATATTTAAACTGTTTAAATACGCTCGGACTACTATCCATGATGTAATAGCCCTCATCAATAAATTTATAAACCAATTGGAATTTAGTATCAATATAATTTTCTACCTCAAAATCAAGCAAAATATAACTTTTTAATTGTTTAAGTATAAATTCATTCATCAATTCATTATTATTTTTTAACTTTTCAAAATTAATTAATACCTTTAAATCTGAAAAATATGAAGAATCATTAATTAAAATTTTAAGAATGCGTTCATCATTAACAACCTCAGATATTCCAGTAGTGCTTTCATATTTTTTTTGTTTACCTTCCCCAAAAATAATACCTAATTTTTCATGTTCTGTAAATTCTTTAAGTATATTAAAAATCAAATCTAAATTTTCTAATATTAAAGGATATGATAGATTGCTAATTAAAGATGGTTTTTCTTTAGCTTTTTCCCAAAATAAATTTTTCAATTTATCAGAACTTTTTTCACTAATATTAATATCAAATCCATTTTCATATAAAATATCAACAATATATTCCGGAGTACTATCTGTAATGACATAACTTCTTTCTTTAGCTTTTTCTAACAACCATTTGTTATCAGGATTATCAAAAAATCCCCTTGGAGTACAATCTAATAATAAACAATTATTATCCTCACTAGAAAAATATTCTAATAATTCACGTGATTCAAATATATATTCTTGTAAAACTGCATCCCCTATTTTAATATCTTCCAGATTAATTTTCTTTATTAATTCAGGATTATAATCTATAATACTTCTCTTATTTGCAAATTCAATATGATAACCTGCAGCAAAAGCCTCTTCAATCAATTCAGGATGTTCTTTTAAAACATCTTCAGTTGCTAAATTAATAACATATCCGCCACTAGATTTCATATATCTTCTTATCAACGAAACATTTGAACCAATAACTTTTTGAAAACCATTACCCGCATATCCAATTATACCTGCATCATAAAAAAACCCATAAGAAACACGCGCAACATTACCAGTAAACAATTCAGGATGTGCAGCTAGCAATGTTTCACCTGCAAAAGCAACAATCCTTCCTTCGGTATAATTACTATATTCAATTAACAAATCCAAATCATCATTAAAAATTTCTTCTAATTTTTTCCTTACTTTATCATTTGCTTGATAACCAAAGTCCCTCCATATTCTTACATAACTTAAAACCTGCTCACGAGTCGGATTTTCTATTTCATTAATAAAAGCTGGACAAACACTAATATAATAATCCAATAGTTCAGAATTATTTAAAATGGTATTAATTATAAAAGGCGAAAAATTAAACTGATAATCACTTAAATGCTCTTTATCATCAATATTTTCTATAAATCTTTTTATAATCTCAGGATTATCTTTAAGCACAGATACTGGAATACTGTTAAAAAAATCAAATGAAGTTTTTGAAATACCAGATGAAGAATTTTGAATACTAATATATGATTTTCCAATATAATCTAAATACATGTTTATATAATCAACATTTGATTTTACAACGCTGGAAGTAATTAATCCCATTGAAACAGCTTTTTTTAAATATTCAGAATTACTATTAATAACTTTATATAGTGGATAAGAATCAATTTTTTCTAATCCATTATTCAAACATAATTCAACAAGTTCAGGATGCTCAGTTAAACTCTTTTCATTTAAATAATTTATTGCGTTTACTCCGCCATTTTGAACAAACTTCAAAACATATCGTTGGTCTTTTTTTAGCATATCCGCTAATTCTTTATTATGCCAATATGCTTTAACTTTTTCATCATTTAAACCATTTTGAAGAGCAAATTCTAAATTTTCTTGTGTTAAATATTGCTCGTCATCTTTAAAACATAAAAATGCATTCCCATTACCACGTTTAATTAAGTTTAAAACTAATTCGGGATGTAAACTCAAATATCCAACAACATTATCTGAAATATCCTTATCAACAGAAAATCCTTTTTCTAATGCTTTATTAATAATTCCTTCATCTGATTTTTCTTTTTCAAGATAATTTATTATATTAGGGCATCCTCCAACTATCAACAAATTAATAGTTTCGTTAGAAAACATAACCTTATAACCAGAATGGCTTCGTACAAGTAAATTTCCGTGTCCACTTTTTAAAAGAAATCTAACAGTTTGAAATTCATTACCACCTAATGACTCTTTCCTTCGTAAATTTAAACAAATTTCATCGATTAAAGAATTATATTCTTCTTCACAATCACTTTCAACATACTGCCTAGAAAGTGATGAACTAGATAAAATTACACTTGCTACTCTATTTCTGCTATCTCTATTTAAATAACCCTTTTCTATCGCTTTCTTTATTAACTCAGGATATTTATCAATTTTATAAAAAAAATCAATAATATTAGGCTTACCTAATTCGATATACCTTTCAACTATTTCAACATCATCAGGTTCAATATAAATATCGTTTTTTATCATCTCATCAAGTATATCAGGATTACTTTTATAAAAATCTCCTGATATAGATTTTAAACACGGTGTAGCTTTCTTCTCAATTAATCTACGAATAATAACCTTAGACTTTAAAATTTCAATCTTATCTACATATGAATTACTTTTATGTAAATTTAACAATCCAGTATCCAATGCATTATCAATTAAATGCAAATTATTTTCTAATGTTTTAACATCGACATATTTAATAATTTCACCTTTAGTAGGATAAATCAATCTTTCAACTAATTTAGGATTAACAAATAATTTACTTCCACCATAAAAATCCCCATCAACCGAAACAATTATCTTTTCTAAAATATCATTATTTTTAGGATCACATAAAACATCTTCATCAAGAGATTTTAATAAATATTCATATGATTTTTTTCTACCCAATCAGGATGCTTCCTAAATATATTCAATATATCCTGTGAAAACTCTACTTTATTATAGTGAAAAAGTAATCCCAAAGCTTTACTTGAATCATCTGAAGATAATAAAAATTTTTCAGCATCATCTGGGCTTAACTTCTTCTTCATCTTTCGAATTACATAATCAAGATTTTTTTCTTTTTTTCTAAAATCAAATATTCCCATAATTACTATCACCCTACTATTATCATTATCTTATACATAAATTATAACAAAAAATAAGACATTAAACAATGTCTTATACGTATATATGTTCATTTCTCTTAAATGATATTATACTCTTAGAAGATATATCTTCCCATAAACAAACTTTGGAACTTGCTAAACTCTTTTTAACATCAATAAGTCTTTGATTAGTAGAACCACAATACTTAGCGTTCAAACTTCTCTTTTCCATCATAAACTTACCATCAACTAAAACATCAATGCAAGATAAGAAGTCCATAATACCTTTTTTCTTCTTACCAAGTTCTAATAACTGTTCAAAAGTATAACCAGTATAACACCATATATTTAATCCTTTAGAAATTGCATATTTAGCAATCTCATAACATGCATCAGGCTGACACATAGGATCACCACCAGAAAATGTAATCCCATTTTGAAAGACAAGATCATCAATTTCTGACTTAATCAAATCAACATCAATTAACTCTCCACTATTAAAATCATGTGTAGAAGGATTATGGCACCCAAAACAGTTATGAGGGCAACCTTGTGTCCAAATAACTGTTCTTATACCAGGTCCATCTACAATACTATCTTTTTGTAAATCAGCAGCAAGTCTGATTTTCATACTATTTTGCTTCTTTACATTGAGAGTTACATTTTAATACATCTTTAATTCCAGTATGTTTTACACGATCTTTTTCTTCTGCTCTTTTAGCATTATTAAATCTACCAACATCACCAGCTAAATATCCAGTAACTCTTCTAATTCTCTCAAAACCCTTACCTTCACCAACTAATTTTTCCATAATAATCCTCCTTAACAATTACAATCTAAATTATTTATAACTTCTAGTGGAATAGCTTCGAATTCTTTTCTTCCACATCCTGGACAAACATCACCAATAACACCAACATATCCACAAACTGGATCTCTATCAACTGGATGGTTTATAGCTCCGTATCCAATCCCACTTTCTTTCATTAATCTAATAACACTTTCGAATGCATCAACATTCATAACAGTATTACCATCAAGTTCAATATAAGTAATATGACCACCATTAGTTAAATTATGATATGGTGCTTCTAACTTAATCTTATCAGCAATACTTATATTGTAATAAACTGGTACATGGAATGAATTTGTGTAGTAAGCTCTATCAGTTACGCCTTTAATCTTTCCATATATAGCTCTATCTATATTAACAAATCTTCCAGATAATCCTTCAGCAGGAGTAGCAAGTAAAGTAAAATTCAAATTGTATTCACTAGCAAATTCGTCACATTTTTTTCTCATAAACCCAATTATTTCTTGGCCCAACTTTTGAGCTTTTGAAGATTCACCATGATGCTCACCAATTAAAGCTTTTAAAGTTTCAGCTAAACCGATAAAACCAATTCCTAAACTACCATGTTTTAAAATCTTTCTTAATCTATCAGTAGGTTTTAACTTATCCCCATCTGTCCAAACACCTTGTTGTAATAAGAATGGGAAATTATAACATCTCTTATTACATTGAACCTCAAATCTTTCTAATAATTGATCACGAACAAGTTCCATCTTTTCAGTTAATTCAGCATAGAAACCTTCCATATCAGCTTTAGATCTTTCACCTAAGCAAATACCATGTTTAATAGCGATTCTAGGTAAATTAATAGAAGTGAAACTTAAATTACCACGACCACCAGTAGTTTGATTATTTAAATCAGTAACATCAGCCATAACACGAGTACGACATCCCATGTATGCAACTTCACTACGAACATCTCCAGCTTTATAGAAAGCTAAGTTAAATGGAGCATCCAAGAATGCAAAGTTAGGGAATAATCTCTTAGCAGAAACCTTACATGCAAGTCTAAATAAATCATAATTCTTATCAGTCTTATTATAGTTAACTCCATCTTTTACTTTAAATATTGAAACTGGGAATATTGGAGTCTCACCATGACCTAAACCAGCATCAATAGCAAGTAGTAAATTAGAAATAACCATTCTACCTTCAGAAGAAGTATCAGTACCAAAATTTATAGAAGAAAATGGTACTTGAGCACCAGCTCTAGAATGCATTGTATTTAAATTATGAATAAAAGCTTCCATTGCTTGATAAGTAATTCTATTAGTTTTTTCAATAGCTTTTTCATAACTCTTACTAAATAATCTTAATAAAGAATCAGAATCTTTATAGAAATTTTCAAAAATAGTAACATCAACATCAATACTATTTAACTTATCGATAACAGCAACAACCTTATCCATATTTACAAAACTTGTAAGACCCATATAATCAAGTAAATCATAGATTTGTTGTTTAAATTGTCTCTTAAATGTCTTTAAAACACCAGGAGCCATATAGAAATCAAATGCAGGAATTGATTGTCCACCATGTTGATCATTTTGATTTGCTTGAATAGCAATAGCAGCAAGTGCTGAATAAGACATAATGTCATTAGGACATCTTAAGAAACCATGTCCTGTAGAAAATCCGTTTTTAAATAATCTATCAAGCTCAATTTGCATACAAGTTGTAGTACCCATTGCCATGAAATCCAAATCATGAATATGAATATCTCCATCATCATGAGCCTCACCAAACTTAGACTTCATTAAATAAGATTTAGCAAATTCTTTGGAAACAGTAGCGCCATATTGTAACATAGTACCCATAGCAGTATCCCCATCTACATTTGCGTTTTCTCTTTTTGCATCTTCATCATTCGCGCTCTTAAGTCCTAAACCCTCAATAGATTTTAAGAACTTATGAGTCTTCTTTTCATCAAAGAATAACTTACGAGAATTATTTCTTCTCTCTCTATATTCAGAAAATGAAGTATAAACATCTTCATAACCATCTTTTTTTAGTTCATCCTCAATTAAATCTTGAATCTCTTCAATTTTAATTTTGTCACTATCTTGCGCTATCTTTTCAATCTTCTTAATTACACCCTTATATACTTTTTGTATATCTTTGTCAGTGTATTTAACTTCATCATCGATAGATATGCTGTCAAATCCCTTTTTAATCGCAATCGCAATCTTTGCTTTATCAAAATCTACAAGTTTTCTACCATTACGCTTTAAAACTTTAAGATTGCTTAATACATCTTCTGTAACTGTTTTTGTCATTTTTATGCTTCCTCCTACTACCTTTATACACCCTAATTTTATATCAAAAAAAAAAGCAAGTCAATACATTTTACAACATTTTTTAGAACAATTGTTCGTGGTATTTATTTTCCCCTTATTTTACAACAAAAATCAAAAATAAAAATTTTATGTTAATTTACATTTTTTATTTTAAAAAAAATATGTAAAAAATAAAAAAATGACTTTTACCTTGTATTCTAAACACATAAACCGATAATTAACAGTAACATTTTTTATAAAAAATTAAAAAAAATAAAAAATTAAAAAAACAAAAAAATCAATTTTATCAAAAAAATGTAATTTTGTATTTTAAAAAAAATAAAGAATATAATTATAATAGAATGAAAGATAAAAATGAAGAAATAAAACAAATAAATATTCAAATAATAACACTCTTAATAATAATAGTAACAACAGTAATATCGCTGCTACTCACATACAACCAAAAACTAAGTCTTCAAAACAAAAAAACATTGTTCAATAAAAAACAAACATATAAAATATCATATATAAATAGACTAATAATATTAATTACAACAATTACATTCTTAATAATAAACTACAAACTATATCAAATATCAAAAAAAGAAGGCGAAGACTTATTAGTCTACTACCTTCAAATTACAGCATCAATTCTATCAGTAATTGCAGCTTTAATAGTATTCTATGTTGTATCAATCACTCCATCAGGAGATGAAATATCAGACATAGAAAATCCTATAATTTAAAATCTGCACACACTTTATCTAAATCAGCAACCATATTGTCAACTTCTTCAAAAGTCTTAAGTCTTACCCCACTAGCAAGTTTATGACCACCACCACCATAATTAGCAGCAACTTCATTAATAACAGGACCACGAGATCTAATATTACCTCTTATAGTACCACCGTTATTATTATCAACAGTAAATACAGCCCAAGCTAAAATTTCATCAATATAATTAAAATTATTAACCATATTACCAGCAGTAGCAGCATCTACACCATATAAATCAAGCATTTCTTGAGTAATCTTAAGATAACCAAAACCATTTTCAGTAACAGTCATATTATTAACAATATAGCCTTCAAATTTAACCTCTTTAATAGGTCTTAAATACAAATCATTATAAGTAGAAACAAAATCAAAATTAGTCTCACGCATTAACTTAGAAACCAACGAAAATGTTTTACTAGAAGTATAAGAAAACATAAATCGATTAGTATCAGCAATAATACCAGTATATATCTTACTAGCAATACTACTATTTAACTTTAAATCAGTATTGAATATCAACTCTAAAATCATTTGAGCAACACTACAAGAAGAATCATCAATCCATTCAATATCACAAAACTCTTCTACAAAAGGATGATGATCAATCTTAATAGAATAAGCTGGACTTCCAATAAATCCATCAACTCTACATTTGTTAGGAGTATCCAAAACAAATAATAAAGACTTACTCATAATTTCTTCATCAATGCCATCTAAATCCCCTAAATACTTAAATCTAGAAGCAGGATGACCAACTGCATACACCTTCTTATTTGGAAAAGTAGTTAAAATAGTCTCCTTTAAAGCAAGTTGACTTCCTAAAGCATCAGGGTCAGGTCCAACATGACGAGCAATAACAATACTGTCATACTTTTTAATTAATTTATATATTTTCTTACACACCTTTTTATACATATATACACTCTTTTCTATAAAAGATTAAATGCATCACGAGCAATCATTACTTCTTCATCTGTAGGAATTACATAACAAGGAATCTTTGAATCTTCAGTTGAAATCATAGCTTCAGTTCCAAAACACTTCTCATTAGCATCCTCATCAAGATAAATACCAATAACACTTAATCTCTTCATAATCTCTGCTCTAAACGGTCTAGACTTTTCACCCATTCCAGCAGTAAATACGATCATATCACATCCGCCCATTGAAAAATAATACTTAGCAATATAATCAACAACACGATTAACAAACATATCACGAGCTAATATAGAACGCTCTTCACCATTACTACATCCACCTAAAATGTCACGAGCATCACTATACTTACCACTAATACCTAAGAAACCACTCTTCTTATTCATAATAGTATCTAACTCATCAACGCTAAAACCTTTTCTAATCATATAAGGTAAAATAGTAGCATCAATATCACCGCAACGAGTACCCATAACAAGACCCGCATTTGGAGTAAGACCCATTGAAGTATCATAACACTTACCATTTAAAACAGCACTTATACTACATCCACTACCAATATGACAAGTAATTAGTTTAGTATCAGTACGACCTAATATCTCATTAGCACGTCCACTAACATATTTATGACTAGTACCATGAGCACCGAATCTACGAACATTATAATCTTTACACCACTCATAAGGAAGAGCATATAAATACTTATCCTCAGCCATAGTTTGATGGAAAGCAGTATCAAACACTACTACTTGTAATGCATCAGGGAAAACCTCTAATGCAGCACGAATTCCAACTAAAGCAGCTGGATTATGTAAAGGAGCAAGTGGCGCTAACTCCTCAATCTTCATCATTACATCTTCATCTACAACAACAGACTTATCAAAATAACTACCACCTTGAACTATACGATGTCCCATTGCTTTAATCTCATCTAATGATTCAACAATTTTATAATTCTTAAGTTCATCAACAACAATTTCAAAAGCTTGTTTATGATCAACTACATCAACATGTTTTTCAACTTTATCTCCATTAACCTTTAAAGTATAAAAACTATCTCCTATACCAATTCTTTCAATATAACCAGAAATCAATACTTCCTCTTCTGGCATTTCATAAGCAGTGAACTTCATAGAAGAACTACCAGCATTAATAGATAAAACCTTCATTAACATAACCTCATTTCTACACAAATTATTATAACTTATTTATAAAACTTTCGCAATAATATAAAGAAAAAAAGTAAGTATTTACTTACTTGATATTTTCTAAAAAACACATCTTATATTGTTCTAATCTAAAATCATCAACCCTACCAACCTTATATAAAATATGTTCATTTGAGATTTTATAAACACTATCTGTTTTAACAATGCTATCTTTATTTAAATTATTAATACTATCTTTCTTTAATAATTTATTTGATTTATAATTTAGCTTGTTTACTTTAGAAGAAATAATCATACCAAAATAGTCAAGTGGAACAGCAATATTATCTTTGTCAACAATAACAAATAAATGATTCCGACCCGCGCTACCATCAGGATATAAAAATTCTTTAACATATACAATATCACCAACACTATAGTTAGCTAAATACTCAACATTACTTTCACCAAGATAGCTTATTGCATCCCCGTGATGCCATTCCTCTTCAGGAGGATAGTCTTTAAAAGCATCACTTAAATCTTTAACTCTGCCCATCGCATATGCTTTTTTAATAAATTCGCTATATTCACTTTGCATAATTTCACCTCAAATTAATTGTAACTTAATAATTAACTGAATGTCAAGAAAAAAGTAAGTTTTCACTTACTTATCAGAAACTCTTTCCATTTCTAAATTTAAATCACTATCAGTTGTTAAATACTTCATAAATATACCTTGCACAAGCTTATCTCCTGCTTTAAAAGTATAAACCTGATCGCTTTCATTTTGTAGTTTTGTAAACATATGTCCTTCATTACTACTATTATTATAATAATCAGCGTCAATTACCCCCACTTGATTAACAAGTCTAATATTATATTTAAATCCAGTAGAACTTCTAACTATTAAAAACAAAACCTCATCATCGCCATAATAAGCTTTAATACCTGTAGGAATCTTAACAATTTCACCAGGATTCAGAGTAACATCCTCTATTAAATAAAAATCATACCCGGCAGTCTTACTGGAACCACGTGTTGGCAACTTATAACTATCATACAATTCTCTATCATTTTTAACATCTTTACAAAACTGTTCAAAACTAATTTTCTCAAAATCTCTCATACAATCACCAAAACAATTATAACATTCAAAAAAGAAAAAAGTAAACATATTAGTCTACTTTTTCAACTGGTTTCATTGTTGGGAATAATATAACATCCCTTAAAGATGGGGCATCATATGCTAGCATGATTAATCTATCAATTCCAACACCTAATCCAGATATTGGTGGCATACCTTGTTCCATAGCTGATAGATAATCAAAATCCATATCCATAGTCTCATCATCACCTTGAGCCTTAGCCTCTAATTGTTGTTCAAAAGAAGCCTTTTGTTCAATTGGATTAACTAACTCTGAATAAGCATTACATATTTCAGCACCATTAACAACAACTTGGAAACAATCAACTGTATCAGGATCAGTATCATTTCTACGAGCAAGTGGTTTTAATATAGCAGGATAGTTATACATAACAACAGGTCCAACTATATTAGCTCGCAATAACTTCTTGTATAAGAAATCGGTTAATTGAGCTAAACTCTTATACTCTTCCATATCCTTTAAACTAAAGAATCCTTTTTCAACAACCTTAGCCTTATAAGCATCAACATCAGTTTCTCTTAAGAAATCAAAACCTAATATTTCTGTTAATCTCTCAATATAATTAACTCTTTCAAATGGTTTAGAAAAATCTAATTCACTACCACCTGAAGTAATAACTTCACTACCAGTCAAGAACTTAATAGAATCTCTTAAGAACTTTTCAAAGAAATTAATATTATCTTCAAAATTCCAATAAGCACAATACCATTCTATTTGAGTGAATTCAGGATTATGTTGTGGATCCATTCCTTCATTTCTAAAACACTTAGCGACTTCAAAAACCTTATCATATCCACCAACAACAAGCTCCTTTAAATAACACTCTGGAGCAATTCTTAAATTACAATCCAAATCAAGAGCATTATAATGAGTAAAGAATGGTTTAGCACTAGCACCACTTACGCTTGTTTGAACAATTGGAGTTTCAACTTCTAAGAATCCATTATCAGCTAAATAATTTCTTAAGAATAAATAAAACTTACTTCTACCCAAGAAAATTCTTCTAGACTCTTCATTAGTAATCAAATCAACATATCTTTGACGATACTTTTGTTCAATGTCAGTTAAACCATGAAACTTTTCAGGAAGAGGTCTTAAAGCTTTACCCAAAAACTCAAAACTATCAGCTCTAACAGTCTTTTCACCAGTTTGAGTAGTAAATACTTCACCACATACTCCAATAAAATCTCCTAAATCAATATTAGATTTAAAGAAAGAATATCTATCTTCACCAACGCAATCAATTTTAATAGAAACTTGTATTTCACCTTCTAAATCTCTTATCTTTAAGAAACTTAATTTTCCCATCTTTCTCATAAATATAATTCTTCCAGCGACTCTTACATCAGATGTACCATCATCTAAAGAACCAGCATCTTTTAAAGAATAATTAACATCATATTTTTCTGGATAAGGATTACATACCTTTCTAATCTCTTCAACTTTATCTCTTCTTATTAACTCTTGTTCACTATATTCTTTCATTTTTTCACCTCTATTACTTTTGTACCTGCAACTAAATCAGGTAAACTTTTAAAATCATGCCTATATAATACCATAAAAATACTAATAATTACTACTAAAAATTGCAAAAATCCAAGAATTAATGTAATAATTAAGTAATTCATATCTTTAAATATAAATAAAGAACACATAGATAATATTGAAACACCAATGCTATCCATTAATAAATATCTAAAAATCAATGCATTCGCACTTACATCATTATCATCATTAGAAACAATTTTTATACCATTAAGTTTCTTTCCAATACTTTGTCCACCATTATAAAGTGGATAAACAACAAAATATAAAATAGAAACAGCAACATCAATTAAACTAGTTAAAAACATTTGCTTATCAATGTTATAAAATATACTAGCATATTGACTTAAATAAGCTCTACCACCAATTTCACTTTTAATAAAACTCTCACTAAGAGAAAGAAGCTCTGAACTTAGATTATTAACTCTATCACTAGCAGGAATAAATGAACCAATTACAACCAAAATAAAACTCAATATAAATATATCAATAATATATGAAAAAAATCTTTTTTTAAACATTCATATCCTCCAAACTATCTAAAATAGAATAAATATCACTGATGCTATTTGCCTTATTAATTAAAACATTAACATTAGCAACACCTTTAATACCTTTTAAATACTTACTAATATGCATACGCATCTCTAAAACAACAACTTTCTCTGGCTTTATCAAAAGTAAATAATTTATATGTTTCTTAATCATAGAGATTCTATCACTTAAACTAATAGAACTAGGTAATATACCATTTTCTATATAATTAACACTATCACGAATTATCCAAGGATTGCCAATACAAGCTCTACCAATCATAACTGCATCACATCCAGTAGAATTAATCATATCTTTTGCATCATAGCATGAATTAATATCACCATTACCAATAACAGGAATATTAACACTTTCTTTAACTAATTTAATTATATTCCAATCAGAATGACCAGTATAACCTTGAGCTCTAGTTCTAGGATGAACACATATAGCGCTAGCGCCTGCTTTCTCAATAATCTTCGCAATCATGGCTGCATTTATACTATTACTATCCCATCCACTTCTAATCTTAACAGTAACAGGAATACTAACACTATCAACAACAGCTTTAACAACTGAATAAACTAAATCCGGATTCTTTAATAAAGAACTTCCTGCACAACTTCTAACTGCTACTTTAGGAACAGGACAACCCATATTAATATCAATAATAGAAGGATGATACTTATCACAAATAATTGAAGCAGCCTTTCCCATAACTTCTGGATTACCACCAAATATTTGAATAGCGTATGGAATATTTAATTTGTCAAATCCATCAAGCATATCAAAAGTCTTCTTATTATCCCTAATAATAGCTTCAGCACTTATTAATTCACTAACTGCATAACCCACTCCCATTTCCTCACATATTTTCATATATGAAGCATTAGAAATACCAGCCATAGGAGCAAGTACTACTCTATTCTTAATTTTTACATTGCCAATACAAAACATAAAAATCACCAATGAAATATTATAATATAAATAATATATTTAATCAACATCAAAAGCTGAAATACACAACTGTAAAGTTGAATATAACTTCATAAAATAATCAACACTAATTTGATTCTTAACAAGTTCTAAAGAATCCAAATAACATTTAATAATTTTCTTCTTTAATTCTCCCTTATACTCATCATCCCTATCAAGACATAATCTTCTAATCTTTTTAGGAATAACTTCACTCATAACTAAGCAAATATCATTTTTAACCATTTTATTAGAATGACTGTAAGTTATTAAATCACTAATACTACGCAATAAATCATAAGTAGTTAAATCACCATTCATAATAATAGAATTCATAACACCAATATAACTATTACATATAGAAATCTTATTATTCAAATGCTCTATTTTAGGTTTAACAACAATATCGTCTTCTTTCTTTCTTTTATACCATTCTAAATCCCTATTTAGATTAATAAGCAATCTCTTATTAGTATATATATCTAAAATCAAATCAAGTAAAGACTTCTTCTTACCACCCTTATATTCACTACCTAAAACAGGATAACTTCTAACCAAACTAGAAATAAGATTAGGATTTTCTCTTTTAATAATCTGATCAAACAAAACATCAATAGAAATAACATTATCAGTCTTACTATCTAACTTCCTATCAACAGATATAAAATTAATATCCTTTTTAATAGAAACATTTAAACCTAATGCAGCAAAATACTTAGAAGCAACCTCTAAAGATTGTTTTTTCAAATAAGAAGAATACCCTATATCACTATAATTAACATCATAATAGTCAGGTCCTAATATACTAATTAAACAAATTTCCTTAACAAGTTCTAATTGTTCAAAAGTATACATTTTATTTTCAGAATCATTTATACCTTTCAAAATATATAAATAAGTTATTTGAAAGAATATATCAGCAAGAACAAAAGGATCAACTACCCCTTTAATATTATTTTTATAAATAATAATTTTATTCTTTACATTATCATAATAAGGATCAACCTTTTCAAAATCATCAAGAACAACAAAAGATGTATAAATCCCCTTACTATTAGAAAAACATAAAGCAAATTGTTTATAAAAATATGAAATAAGTTCAAAACTTAAATTAACCTCCATTGAATATAAATAATATGTAAAATAATTAATATAATCAGAATCAAAAACAAAATTTGAACATGTATAACAATAAAAATTAAGCATTTTAATCAAAGTATCCGAAGAAACCTTAGTTTTATTAACAATATAATCATTATATTTTTTTAATAAAGATTCCTTTATTGAATTATAACCCATACTATCAAGTATGCTTAAATACTCAGAATCTTTAATATTTAAACCACCACATTTAAGCATTACTTTATCAAAAAAAATATCTTCACTGTTCTTTTGTAAAACAAACTTTCTTATATACCTATTAATATAATCTATATTAGAATTAAAATTATCAAGTAAAGATAAAACATAATTTTGAATTTGTTTAATATAAATTTCCCTATTATCACCAGAGTTGACTTTATCACATAACTCATCACTAGATATAATTCTTTTTACTAACTCAAAATTAACATCCATAAGCCAACTCCTTTCTAATACATAAATCTTATATATTAAACCCTTATTCTTTTACCCTATATAACATTATAACATTTTTTGCAATCAAAATAAACCATTTTTTACAAAACATTTACACAAAGCCAAAAACAATTAAAAATAAATCTTGACAACAATTATTAATAATGTTTTAAAACAAAACTAGACAAATTAAACAAAAACATGTATAATTATAAAGTCCTATACAAAAAAAGAAAGGAGTTTATAATGAAATTATTTGAAGACGAAGCAACAAAAATCTTCGCACTAGGCGGACTTGGAGAAGTCGGTAAAAATATGTATTGTGTAATGCATAAAAATGAAATAATTATTACGGATGTCGGTATAACATTTCCACAAGGAGAACTACCTGGAGTAAACTATATAATTCCAGACTTTACTTTTTTAAAACAAAACGAAAGTAAAATAAAAGCGGTATTTATAACACACGGTCATGAAGACCATATAGGAGCTATTCCATTCTTACTACAAAATGTTGAAATTCCAAAAATATATGCTCCAAATCAAGCAGTCGGATTAATAAGAAGAAAATTAGAAGATAGAGGTATTAGATATGATAATCTAATAACATTCGATGAAAAAACAAAAGTAAAATTTAAATATATAGAAGTAGAATTTTTTATGACTACTCACTCTATACCAGATTCACACGGTATATGTATTAAAACTCCAAATGGTACAATAGTAACAACAGGAGACTTTAAATTTGACTTAACTCCAATCGGTCCAATGGCTAACTTACACAAAATGGCCAAAATTGGATCAGAAGGAGTAACTCTACTTCTAAGTGATAGTACAAATGCACTAAATCCAGGATTCTCAACAAGCGAATCCAAAGTAGATGAAACATTAGGAGAAATATTTAAAAAACATTACGGAAGAATAATCATCGCAACATTCGCATCAAACATATACAGACTAAAACATATAGTTGATACATGTAAAAGAAATGACAGAAAAATCGCTATATTCGGAAGAAGTATGGAAAATAATATTGATATATCTATACAAGATGGATATATAAAACATAAAGAAATATTCGTAACTCCAGAAGAATCAAATAGTCTTCCAAGTGAAAAAGTATGTTTACTATGTACTGGAACACAAGGAGAACCACTTGCAGCTCTATCAAGAATCGCAAATGGAACACATAAACAAATAAAATTAAAAGAAAATGACCTGGTCGTATTTTCATCATCTGCTATTCCAGGAAACGCAATAAGTATTTCAAGAACAATTAATAAATTATACTTAAAAGGTGTTAAAGTATATACAAACACATCACTAAATGATGTACATACAAGTGGACACGGAAATCAAGAAGAATTAAAATTAATGATTAGATTAATTAATCCAAAATACTTCATGCCATTCCACGGTGAACACAGAATGTTAAAAACACATGCAGATCTAGGAATTGCTTGTGGAATACCAAAAGAAAATACTTTTGTGCTTGAAAACGGTGAAGTATTATTAATGAACAAAGGAAAAATAACAAAATCAAATGAAAAAATACAAGCTGGAGATGTTTATGTAGACGGAAATAGAATTGGAAATGTTGGAAACGCTGTAATGAAAGACAGAAAAACAATGGCAAGTGATGGAATTGTAGTAGTAATCGCAAATATAGATACAAAAAATAACATATTACTAGGAAATCCAAATATAACAACAAGAGGATTTGTACTAGTAAATGATAATCAAGAATTACTAAAACAATTAGAAGAAATAGTAAAAAAAGCAATTATAACAAAATTAAAAGGACACATAAATTATAATGAAATAAAAACTCAAATAATAACAGAACTTGCTGAATATATAATGGATAAAACAGGCAGAAAACCAATTATCCTACCCGTAATAATGGATATTAAAAAAGAAAAAAATGAGAACTAAAATCTCATTTTTTTTACATTCTGAATGCTACATCACCAATAGAAGCATAACTACTACAACTTCCTCTAATAGCAGAACCAATCTCACCATCAATAATACTTACATAAAAATTGCCAACAGTTACACAACCATCTTTTAAAATATTATCTTGATATATTAAATAACCAATTGTACCAAAAATAAAAAAAATAACAATAAAAAATGTAAATCAAATAACAAGATTTACACTTATCTTTACAAATTATCAATATAGCTAATAACTTTACCTACAGTATTAGAAAAACATTCGAAATCAACATCAAACCAATGAATACTCATTTGATTATTAAACCATGTATACTGTCTTTTCGCATAATTTCTACTTCTTTGCTTTATTATTTCAATACAACTTTCTAAATCAGAATTACCATCAAAATAATCAAATAATTCCTTATAGCCAATAGGTGTCATTACAGCTTTGCTTCTAATACCAGTTGAATAAATTTTCTTAGCTTCATCTATCAATCCATTAGAAATCATAGAATCAACTCTTTTATTAATTCTATCATATAAAATATCCCTAGAAGTAGTCAAACCTATAAAAACACAGTCATATAATAATTCATCAGTTTTATCTTTAGAACTCAACACTTTACCAGTAGAATCGTAATAAGATAATGCTCTTTCTACCCTCTTACGATTATTCTTATGAATACATGTATTAGGATCTATAGAAAGTAATCTCTCATATAATTCATCATCACTATAATCACTATAATCAAAACTAGTACTCTCTAAATCAAACTTATAATCATATAATGCTGCTTTAATATAAAGACCTGTTCCTCCAACAATAATAGGAGTCTTACCACGGGATAAAATATCAGATATACATTTTCTACAATCGTTTTGAAAATCAAAAACTGTATATTCTTCATCAATATTCTTAATATCAATTAAACGATGAACAATACCTTCCATTTCAGATAAAGTTGCTTTAGCAGTCGCAATATCTAAATCACGATAAACTTGAGTACTATCACCATTTATAACTTCACCATTATATCTTTTAGCAAGTTCTATACCCATCTTAGTCTTCCCAACTGCAGTAGGACCAACAACAAC
>CAKJXT010000043.1 GCA_918219625.1 Bacilli bacterium | reverse complement strand
ATACTAGAAAAATATAATTTTTTAGACATAGTATTTGGAACACACAATATACATAATTTACCAAATATATTATATACTGCTATAAATAAAAAAGACTTAGAAGTAGAAGTATTAAGCATAGAAGGAGAAGTAATAGAAAACCTACCAGCAAAAAGAGACTCAAAATATAAAGCATGGGTTAATATTATGTATGGATGTGATAAATTCTGCACTTACTGTATAGTACCTTATACAAGAGGAAAACAAAGAAGTAGAGAACATAAATATATACTAGATGAAGTAAAAGAACTAGTAGAAAAAGGATATCAAGAAGTAACCTTATTAGGTCAAAATGTTAATGCATATGGAAAAGACTTAAATGATAACTATGACATGAGTAATCTATTAGAAGATGTTGCGAAAACTGGAATAAATAGAATAAGATTTGTAACAAGTCATCCATGGGACTTCAATGATTCCATGATAGAAGTAATAAAAAAATATGACAATATCATGCCATATATACATTTGCCACTTCAATCAGGATCAGATAGCATATTAAAATTAATGGGTAGGAGATATACAAAAAAATCATACATAGAACTTTACAATAAACTAAAAAAAGCCTTACCAAATTCATCAATAACAACAGATATAATAGTAGGATTTCCAAATGAAACAGAAGAAGACTTCAATGAAACATTAGATGTTGTAAACACATGTAAATTTGATGGAGCATTTACATTTATATTCTCACCACGTGTTGGAACACCTGCAGCTAAAATGGCAGACAATGTAACACTAGAAGAAAAAAACCAAAGACTATATAAATTAAATGAATTAGTAAATAAATATTCTAAAGAAGCAAATGATAGATATCTAAATAAAATAGTTCCAGTATTAATAGAAGGAACTAGTGAAAAAGACGGGGCTATGTTAATGGGATATACAGATACTATGAAACTAGTAAATGTAAAAGCACCTAAAGAATACATTGGAAAAATAATAAATGTAAAAATCAAAGAAATAAAAACATGGAGTATGGATGGAGAAATAGCTGAGTAATCAGTTATTTTTTTTGAAAACATTTAAAAACATAAAAAAAAATAGTATAATATTAATAGATAAGGAGAGATATAATGAAACCAGTAGTTTTATGTATATTAGATGGATGTGGAATAAGAGAAGAATCTGACGGAAATGCATTTAAAAATGCAAATAAACCAACAATAGACATGTTAATAAAAGAATATCCACACTCAATACTACAAGCGAGTGGAGAGGCAGTAGGTCTTCCTAAAGGACAAATGGGAACAAGTGAAGTAGGACACATGAATTTAGGATCAGGAAGAATTGCGTTACAACCACTACAAGCAATAACTGAATCTATAGAAAATAAAACATTATTTAAAAATGATAAAATATTAGATGTATTAAACCATGTAAAAAATAACAATTCAAACTTACACATATTCGGACTATTATCAGATGGAGGAGTACACTCACATATAAATCATTTATTAGCTCTACTAGAAATGTGTAAACAAAATAATGTTCAAAATGTATATATAGATGTATGCTTAGATGGAAGAGATACATATGAAAAAAGTGCACTTAAATACTTAGAAATATTAGAAAATAAAATGAATGAATTAGGTGTAGGAAAAATATCTACAATAAATGGTAGATATTATGCTATGGATAGAGATAATAACTTTGATAGACTAAAATTATCATATGACGCAATAGTATATGGAAAAGGTAAAGTTTATAATAACTATAAAGAATTAATTGAAGAAAACTATAACAATGGTAAATATGATGAATTTGTGCTCCCTGGAATAATAAATAACTGCCCATTAAATGATGGAGACGCAATAATTACATTTAACTTTCGAAAAGATAGACTAAGAGAAATGTTCACATTGCTATCAAATCCAACAGAATACGAACAACAAGCTAAAGAAAAAGGACTAGAAGTAAAACACTTTAACAATCTAAAAACATTAACAATGTTCCCTGTAACTGAAACAGTAAAATCAAAACATGCATTTAATGATTTAGACTTAAAAAATATATTAGTAGACTATCTACACAATAATCATATAAGTCAATTAAGAATAGCTGAAACAGAAAAATATCCACATGTTACATTCTTCTTTGATGGTGGAAGAGAAGTAGAATACAATGATATGAAAAAAATACTAATTCCATCACCAAAAGTTGCTACTTACGATTTAAAACCAGAAATGAGTGTATATGAAGTAACAGATAATTTTCTAAAAGAAGTAGGAAACTTTGATGTAACAATCATGAATCTAGCTAACGGAGATATGGTTGGACATACTGGTGTATATGAAGCCGCAAAACAAGCAGTAGAAGATATGGATAAATGTATTGAAAAAATATATAACAAAGTAATGGAACTTAATGGGGTTTTAATTATTATAGCTGACCATGGAAACTGTGATGTTATGTGGGATGAAGATAAAAAACCAGTAACAAGCCACACAACAAATCCAGTACCATGCATAATAACAAAAGAAGGATTAAAATTAAAAGATGGAAAACTTGCTGATATAGCTCCAACAATGTTAAAATTATTAGAACTACCAATACCTAAGGAAATGACAGGAGATGTATTAATAGATGGATAAATTTTATACATTCTTTAATTATAATTGGTTTAAAATAATTAAAAAAAATTT
>CAKJXT010000042.1 GCA_918219625.1 Bacilli bacterium | reverse complement strand
TAGACATAAATTCACCTCAACTACCCAAAATATAACATAATCATATAAGTAAAAGCAATATTTTCAAAAACAAAAACAAAAAAAAACACTAACAATTAAGTTAGTGACTTAAATATCATAATGGCAGGGGCGGAGAGAATCGAACTCCCAACAGTGGTTTTGGAGACCATTATTATACCATTTAACTACGCCCCTAAATCAAAAACAAATAAATTATAACATAACAATTAAAAAATATCAATAATTTAAAGAAAAAAAGCACTAATCAGTGCTATAAAACAATTTGTTTCTATTTATTAAAAATTAATTTTACAAATGCAGTAATATCTTCATCATTAATTTCACTTTCAAAATTTAAACTTTGAATCATTGCTGAATACTCAACATTCTTTTTCAATAATTCTGTCAAATCATACGAATAATATCTTGGAACATATCCTAAATGATACTTAATACCGTCCTTCATAAAAATAACCTTAATTGCATTAGAATCAAACTCATTATCAGGTTCTAATTCTAAATGCAATTTATCATTAACACCAATAAAATCCTTACACTTTTTCACATCAGGACAATGTCTAGTACCTGCAACATCAAATTCAACCTTATTTGAATCAAAAGCAGGAACAAACTCATAATTATCAGTCAACAACCTTCCCTTTGTTGCTTTTAAAATTTCTAATTTTGATGAATCCTTCTCCAAATTATATAGATTCAAAATTTCTAAATAATCAGCTCTACCAACATTAGGTAATCTTGTATCAATATTAGCAAACAATTCTTTACTTTCATAAACATCATAAAGATTTTCAAACCCAGGGAAAAATTCAAATCCTTCGACAACCGCATCATCTAATTCTGGATTAACATATCTAAAAGTATAAATATCATTTTCATAACTTAAAATTCCAATTCTGTATCTTCTTCTCGTTTCAGGATGTTTCCAAATTAACCACATTTCATTTTTCATACTATCACCCCTTAATTAATTGCTAAAAGTATATCTCTTCGTTTTTTCAAGTAGATTATTATATATTCTTTATGCTTACTAGTCAATAACTCATCCGGTATTTTTTCAACAATTTCCTCTATCTTATTATCAGTTAATTTCTTTAAATTTTCTATTTCTTTCTGTACTAAATCATGATAATTATCATTTAAATATTTAATAAGTTCAAAATGCTTATACTGCCCTTTATGATCTTCTCTATATATTAAAGACTTACACTTGTTAATATATGCATTAAAATCTTTTTTTCCACTATAATAATCCTGAGCATATTTTTCATCCTTAAAATTTCTTAATAAATTACATCCATTATCATATAATGGAGAAAATCTATAAGAATTACCTATTCTCTCTATACCCCAATTTTCTTCATGCCTATCTTGTTCGCCGACTAAAGCATCAAACACCATAACCTTTATAAATCCGTTAAATAAACACACATCAAGATCATCTAATACTTTCTTTATATTTGAAATAGTATAAAACATAGGTCTATCAGCATCATGAATATTTAAATAAGATACCGCATCAAAATGCTCAGTATTTCCTATATCAATAAACAAATAATTTAATACACCAAGTGTTCCTTCTTTATCTCTAGCTAATTCTATTCTTGCGCAATCATAACCAAGAATCTTCGCAATCTCATAACTCATTTTTTCAGAGCATGCTTCACTTACCAAATACCCATTACCTTCATATTTAAAAAAAGCTTTTTTACCGTTTTTATTATCAATTGCTATTTTTTTTACTCTAGACCCCTTTATATTAGGATTACTATCAAAAAAAATAAAATCTTTACCCGGTGTCTTAATAGAATACTTTTCCACTCAAATCACCTACTTTATTGTACAAATATTGTATCATATTTTTTAATTTTAATATACATTATTAACCAACATTTTTTTACAATATTAGTTATAATTCTTTAGGACAACCAAAATAATATTTTACATCACTAAATCCATAAACTTTTCTACACTTATTACATATAATAGCAATCTCATCTAATCCATTAATATACCTTCCATCACCCTCTAATATTGATATATCAAAAGAATTACATTTAGGACAACATACTTGATTATTCTTATTAATATCATTTTGCTTACAATAATCTCTAATAATTTCATAACCTTTTTAAAAAATTCTTAAATCCAATATCTTCCTCATCAAAACAATAATTAATACCTGTATCACCCAATATTATCAACACATCATCATCGTTAAAATTTAAACCATCTAATCTTGAAAAATCTCTATGTGTATCACCTGTTATATATATCATAATATCACCCTACAAGATATTATATAGCAAATTAACAACAAATTAAATACATAAATTAAAAAAAAGCACCAATAGTGCTATAAAACAATTTGTTGACCAATAGATAAAAGATTACTTTTTAAATTATTTTTTTTCATAATTTCATCAATACTTGTATTATACTCTCTAGCAATACTATACAACGTATCACCTCTTTTTACAGTATAAACAGTAGTTTCTCTAACAGGAATCTTAAGTACTTGATTAACACTTAAATTATCGCTAGTTAGATTATTAATACTTTTAAGTTCATCGACAGTAACACCATTACGAGCAGCAATACTATATAAAGTATCACCTGCTAAAACTCTATAATTAGTAAAATTAGTAATAGATGTATCAATAATTTCTTCATTAGTAGGAACTAATAATTGTTGTCCAATAACTAATGTATCACTGACTAAATTATTAATATCTCTTATATTATTAACACTAGTATTATATCTATTCGCAATACTAAATAATGTATCTCCTGGTTGAACAATATACGTATCATAATCAGTACTAATCAAATCAGAAGCATCCTGACCTGTAGGGATAAATAACTGTTGACCAACACTTAAATTATTACTTGTTAAATTATTGTAATTTTTTAAAACATCAACACTTATTCCATAACGAGATGCTATACTATAAAGCGAATCTCCTTTCTTAACAATATAAATGTCATTATTAGTAGTAGGTTCACCACTTATCTTTAAAGTCTGACCAATACTTAACATATTACCACTTAAATTATTTAAATCCTTTAATTCATCAACACTTATTCCATACTTCTTAGCGATACTCCATAAAGAATCTCCTTTTTTGACAACATATAAATCACTATCAGATGGTTGATATTCATAACCAGTATATTCAAGTACAGCTCTAACAACAGCCTCAGATAAATTTCTATAATTATTCTTTAATTGATTAACATCATCCTTAGAGCTATCTAAAAAGCCATATTCAACAATAACTGGTTCAGTATTACCTGTATTTCTATGAATAAAATAATAATCTTTACTACTGTTAGATGGCAATCTTCTTTGAAAAGACTTTCTAAAATTTTGACCTTCTTTTTTCAATTCATTACCAATTAAATCAGCGAACTTACTACTATTTCTTAAAGCATAAATTACTTCAGCACCATCCCCACCTCCTGCATTTATATGATTAGATATAACTATAACATTAGGATCTGACCCATAAAAACTAAGTATCTTATTAACCCTATCACTAGGACTTAAAGTGCTATCATCAAGTCTCGTAATAGAAACAGGAATACCCAATTCACGAAATCTATCATACATATATTTAGAAATATCTAAAGTTAAATTTTTCTCAATAATACCATTACCACTTGCTCCAGGATCGCTACCACCATGACCAGGATCAATAACAATTTTATAATCGTTCATATATACCTCCTCAAAATATAATATGATGAAAGCACAATAAGGAAACAAAAAAAGACTCCTAAAAAGCCTTTTCTTCAATTTTTTTATGTTGACATTTTTTCTTCATAACATATTGAGTAACAGCTGTTTCAATCTTAGAAGCGGCACCACCCTGAATATTAGATAAAATTATATACTCTTTAACAGTATCAATTTCAACTTTTGCCCAAAGAAGTCCTTTTCTAACTTTAATATCATTAAACATCTCAGGTGTAATAGCTAAAAAGAAATACCCAAAAACAAGTCTTTTTCTACCAATCATAATACGCTTATCCGTAATAACAACAATATATGTAGAAACAATATCACCTGAACTAGGTCCCTTCTGAGCAGCAAAAACAAATTTAATCTTCTCTCCAGGATTCAAATGTTTTGCAATAATTTTACTATGCGCCCATAATCTAAAAGCAATAGTTAAAGGATATTTTCTCCTAAACTTTCTCGCTTGACGCCATATAAATTTTCTCGCTTCCCTCATAAAAAACACCTACTTTATAATGCTATTATTCTTAAATAAATTAATATACCCCTCTTCATCAAGTAATCCATTAGCAGAATCAATAACCTTACCATTATTAACAATAAGAGTTAATGGTGTACCCCATTCATTTTCACCTAAATAACTAACATATTTAGATAATTTTTCACTTTCTTCCTTACTTAGTGTATTAACATTTAAATAATTAATTTCAACACCATACTCGTCAGCAATTTTATTTAAAATGGGCTTTGCTTTAATACAATAACCACAAGTTGTTTGACCTAAAACTAAAATTTTATTTTCATTAGATTTAGCAACTTTCTTAAATCCTTGATAATCAATATAATTTAAAGACATTTTTGCATCATCACCAACAAATTTATGATTCTTCAAAAACTTAATTAAATCTGCATCATCAGTATAACCATTTAAAGAATCAACAACCTTACCCTCTTTAACAACAATTGTATAAGGAGTACCAAAATCCTTCTCATCAACACTAATATCCTTTAACAATTTTTTAAAAATTGATGTTGTTAACTCATTAGTATTAACATATAAATACTCAAGTCCAAATTTATCATGCATTAAATCTAAATATGGTTTAAATAATTGACACCAACTACAATTATCTCTACCAATCATAACAAGTTTTTCTTCATTTCCATTAAATGCAGAATAAAACTCTTTCACATATTCCCTACTCTTCTTATTCTCTATAGCGCTACAAACAACTATTAATAAAATAACAGCAGCAATAGCGCCTAATAAAACAATAATTTTTTTCTTTTCGTTCATAAATACCTCCCTATATTAATGTTTTACATACTAATTATAACATAAATATTAAAAATAACCTATCTTTTTAATAATTTTTCAACAGGACCTAAAGAAACGTCACCTCTTTTTGATTCAAGATTTTTCATAGCAATCTCATTTTCAGCAAACATCTGTCTAAGAACCCCAAAATAACCATCAACCATTCTTTTAGACTTTAAACCATTGAAAAAATCCTTAACATCGTCTAAAGAACAAGGTTTAATATCCGATATTATACGAATCAACTCATTATACCCATCAAATGGTAAATTAGTCAAACAAATACGATTATCATCAGATTTATCTTGGGGAATACGACAAAAAGAAAATCCAGAAATCAATTCCTGAGCAAAAAAAGAATTAAGCTTAGCATTAGCCTTATCTTTCATACGATTCAACAAGTTCTTTGTAAAAGGAACAACCAAAACAATCTTTTGAAACTCAGAACTAATTTCATTTTCAAGAAAGAAATTTGTTATAGGGATTCTACCTTGAAATACCTTACCGTAAGCATTTTCAACCCATAAAGCTTTATCAATATTCTTAGCAGGAATCAAATAATATTTATTACTAAATAAACCCATAAACACCCTCCGTTAGTGATAATATATCACAATAAAAAGAAATAGTAAATAAACTATTCCCATTTTAATTATTTTCTATTATATTTTCTATTAAATCTATCTCTTTGACTAATACATTTAACTTTTGAAGATGTATTTTCCTTAAGGAAATTTAAATCAATATAAGGATAATACTCACCATATTCCTCAGGAAACATAGTTATAATATCATAACTATCACTAAAACAAACAACTTTAAAATAATCAGTTGATTTACCATCAACTCTGCCACAATTATCATACTTAAAAAAATAACTATCATCAATTAGACCAGAACACATTCTCTTATCATAATCTGCACGATCTTTAAATTCAGATAAAACCTTTTGTATAGGAAAATCATGAGAAAAAACACCTGGATTAGGAACATCCAACATTAAATTATACTCTGACGAATGTTCATTTACATGACTTACCATAAGTTCAAAACTATAATCAATTATTTGATGCATTAAATAATTATCATCTACACGATCAAGATCAATATGTTTACCAAGTTTCTTTCTACAGTATATATCTAACAATTTAAAAAATTTAAACTCATACATATAACATCTATTTTCATCAAGTCTAATCATTTCAAATAAATCTTTATATCTATTTGTATAATTTAATAATCTCAATCTACAAAAGAAGAAATCTTTTAATTTAGTATATCTTTTTTTAGGATCAGATAGATACTTAGTATTATTTGATGCAACACCTTCAATATAATTAAGTTTCTCTTCAGCTAATTCAAATTCATGTAAGCTAATTAAAACACCAATATACAAACACCATGAATTATAATCACAAGGATACTCCATAAGATATTCCTCATACTTTTGCCTAGCTAAATATGGATTAACTTTGATAAGTCTACCTATTTTTCTTGCTCTACATGTATCATAATATTGTACTTCCATAAACCCCCTCCAAAGAATTTGAGTATATTATAACACAGATATTAAAAAAAGCAAAAAAAGTTCTAAAAAAGAACTTCTTTATAACTTCATGGGTTTATCTTCCACAACATTGTTTATATTTTTTACCACTGCCACATGCTCCCTTTTTGAGCATATTTTCACTATATTTGGTACATATAGTATTATGGCTTTTAGCCTTATTTTATGGGCATTTAGTACATATTATTATCAGTATTATTTGTATTATAAATATTACTAATAATTTGTTCAATGTGGACAAAATGTGGACAAGGTCATCATCCAATTTATCCTTTGTTTACAAGGATATTATACTACATATTGATTAAATAGACAATGTCCACATCGTATTTTCTCTCAACTCAAAGTGTTGTGATATTTTTATAAAACATAAAAAGAAGTATTGCTACTTCTCATCATCTAAATACTTCCAATGATAACCCCCAGCTTTTTCTCTTCTTCCACTACAAACAGCTTGAATATTAACTATTTTAGTTTTTTCAACTGCTTCACACAATGAATCATAAATTTCGCCAGTATCAGTATTTATTACTTTCTTTTGATTTTTTAATTTTAATCTCTTTTTTCTTACTGCATTTTCTCTATCAAGATATGCCCAATGATATCCATTAGATGTTTTAGTTACACCTCTACAACAATTTATAATTCCACCTCTACGGAAATTGTATTTTTTTTCTATTTCTTTAACGCTTTCAAAAACCTCATTAGTATCAAGATTTATTACTTTTATCATTTGCTTTTTTGCAGTTGTTTTTTGTCCGCAATCCTTACATCCCGAACCAACTCTTACCCTATTCTTAACCATCGCCTTATATTCTTTTCCACATTTAGAACATATCCAATAATATGAATCATGTGTTTCAGATGATATTTGATCTGGAGTAATATTTCCATTTTTTGTTGGATGCCATTCTTTTGCGATGTCTGGATATAATACAGCTAGTGAATTATCTTTCATGATTGAAAAATATTGTTCTTTTATTTTATATTGATCTTTATCAATATCAATATTTAATTTTGACATTCCTAAACTAATCAGTATCTTAGTTATAATATCACTTAATTCTTCCCAATTTGGATATGTATAACTATAAATATTATCATCTTTTCGATGTGTATTATTTTCAACAATCTTAATTAGTCTTATTCCTTGTTTCTTACACATTTTTTCTTTTTCTAAATCTTTTTGTTTATCCTGATGCCATAGTTTTCCATCATACTCAATACCAACTTTTTTCGAAGGAATATAGATATCTAATTCTCTACCATTTAATTCCTTTCGATCACCACTAATTGCATCTGAAAAATATTTCTTCATGTAATAAAATATAGCTTGTTCTGGAAAAGAAGTTTTAGATCTAATCTTACATCTAGGGCAATCTGATTTTTGCTTTGTCCTTGAATATAATTTTGCTCTCCACTCATGTCCACATATATGGCATTTAAAGAATATTTTTTCAGCTGAGCCAATTACTATTTCGTTTGGTTTTATTTTATTCTTTGAATAATCCCAATCTAGAATAATATCTTCATTATTATTCTTACACCATGTCTCGAGGTCATTATATCCTTTTAAAACCTGTTTGTTTAAACAAATTGGGCAATCATCACCCTTAATCTTATTACATATTGATTTAACATATTTGTGCCCTTTTTTACATTCCCAATGAACTTTTTTTGATGATCCACAAGTGTAATTTTTTATATCTTCGTATGTATTATATTCTTCATCTAAATCCTTTATATATTTTGGATATTTATCAAATATTTTGTCTTGTTTAATAAAGACAATCCCAGAACATCGAGAACATCCAACACCTTGGCATCTTGAATGTATGTCTTTTTGATATTTGTGCCCTTTCGAACATTTCCAAGAAACAATTTTATGACTACCATATGATATATCAGCAGGAGATATTTTATTTTCTTCATAATCCCATTCTTTTAACAAATATTCTTTATGAATTTCTTTACAATATTCTTCTAACGATTTTTTCCCTCTTATATTGCCCATTAAGATATCTCCTTTCATTAGATATATTATACCACGTTTTTATGCTGTTTTTTCCCAAAAATACGTGGCACGTTTTGTTACGAAGTAATGAAAGTGGCGATAGTATTTTTTCTTTTTTATGAAACTGAATGTTGAAATAAAAAAGGCACCTTTACTACTTACGATTAGTTTGTAGTATTGGTGCTTAATGGGATTCCAAAGGGTTTATCCTTGGCACACATTGTTATTGGCTCTGCCAATATCATAGTGTGTTACTATCTTGTCAGAAAGATAGTCTAAAGAACAAGACTGTCGTCTTTGTCCTTATTCTTCTTTTTACCACTTATAAAC
>CAKJXT010000041.1 GCA_918219625.1 Bacilli bacterium | reverse complement strand
GCACTTATTCCAGCATCAGTATAATAATCATATATCTTATAACCTTTAAACTTACAAAGTGCCTCTAATCGTTCTTTTTGTTCTGGTAAACTAAAACCTTCTTTAGCTTGATCTTCGGTAGATACCCTTAAATATAAACCACATATTCTTTCTTCATCTCTCATTAAATCTCAACTCCTTTTACTAAAAAAGAGGAGACAATAGTATCTAGTAAAGTCTAAATACTACTGACTCCTCAATATAATTCATATTATATAATTTTATTTTATCTTTATTTTTTATCATTGGTGTACCTCCATTTCTAGAGAATACCTCTTTCATTGGTTATATATAATATCATTTTTTAAAGATTTGTCAATTCCCTCTATAGGGTATAAATAGTATTTAGATAGTTTTTAAATAATCTTCTAATTCAGATAATTTAATCTTATTAGATAAATTTTCAATAAAGACTTCATTAGAATAATTGAATATTAAGAAAGTTTTATCTTTGATAATAATTCTATTAGGTTCAATATAAGTTAAATTAGTTCTATCTATTTTTCTTATATTACCATTAATAATTGTTGGTGTAGTTTTTGCAAACTCACATATAAGTTCTAATTTCTTTCGCAAGTGTTCTTCAATAGGTAATTCTTCTTTAATAATATTTACCATAATACCATCCTTTCTTTTAGGATAGTTTTTAACAACAAAAAAACTAATCCATTTCTGAATTAGTTATTTATCAAACTCAAACTATAAAAAGTTCGAGCAGAATTCCTCTTGGTAGCGACGAGTGGATTCGAACCACCGACCTACTGGGTATGAACCAGGTGCTCTAGCCAGCTGAGCTACATCGCCATTTAAACAGGCAAATTAATTGTATCACAAATAGATTTTTATGGCAATACTAAATTTGCCTTTTTTTGAAATTTTACTGATGTGGTTCATTTTGCTTCTTATATTCTTCAATGTATAATCTTTCTAGATTTGTTAAATCATTTGGACTCATAAATAATAATACTGAGTTATGGTGTTTTAATAGTTTATTTATTTCTTCTTTTTTTAAGTGCTCTCCATTATTTAGATTTTTGATTATTAGATTTGATGTTATTCCTTTATAGTCTTTTTGTTTTTCTCTTGAAGGATATATATCCATTATATATGAGTAGTCTATTTTATTTAATTCTTCTGATATTTGTTTATAGAACTCTTTTGTTCTTGAAAATGTATGTGGTTCGAATATTCCTATTATTTGTTTGTTTTTATATTTTTGTTTTGCTCCTTCTATTAAGGATTTTATTTCGTTTGGATGATGGGCATAATCATCTATTATTATATTATCGAGTACTTTTGTTTCTTTGAATCTTCTTTTCGCGCCTTTAAATGTTTTTAGTCTTTCTTCTATTTTATTTAGTTCTATATTATTTAGATAACATGTACTTATTACTGCAAGTGAGTTTAATAACATGTGTTTCCCATAGAATGGTAGATTAAATTTGTATTTATATTCTTTATTTATATATAAGTCAAATGTTATTCCTGTTTCTTTATATTCTATATTTTTTCCTTGAAAGTAATTATTTTCTTCGGTTCCGTAATAATATAGGTTATTGTGCTTTATTTGTTTTGTATATGTATTATCACCACAGGCTATTATTGTTTTTGCTTTATTTGAAAATTCTTGATATGCTTTTATTATATCTTTAATATCTTTATAATAGTCTACATGGTCTAGATCTATATTTGTTATTATTATAGTTTTGGGATTATATTTTAGAAAGTGTCTTTTATATTCACATGCTTCTAGTACAAAGTAATCACTATTATTTATATAACCACTTCCATCCCCTATTAGATAGTTTGAATTTAGTACATGTGATAACATTGATGATGTTGTTGTTTTCCCATGGCATCCTGATACTGCTATTAGGTTGTAATTTTTTGTTATGATATCTACCATTTCTTGATATGTATATATTTTTAGATTCTTTTTTATTGCTTCTTTTACTTCTATATTTTCCTCATTAAATGTATTTCCTTTTATTATTATCATGTTGTCTTTTATATTTTCTTCATTAAAGTTTAATATTTTTATATTATTTTTTATTAAGTTTTCTTCTGTGAAGTAGTGTTTTTCATAGTCACTACCTTGTACATTGTATCCTAGATTTTTCATTATTATAGCAAGGCTGCTCATCCCAGATCCTTTTATTCCAATAAAATGATACATATTTACCTCCTACAATAACCTATTCTTTTTTTATAAATTGGTACGGAGATTGTTATTTTTCTTTATTTTTTCTATAGTTTGTGATAAAATTATTTCGTTGAGGTGATTTTGTGTTTAAGAAGTTAGATATATTAGATGAGAAAGATAAACATTTGAGGATGAAGTCTGTGGATGCAGAGTTACCTTTATCTAAGGATGAGAAGAAGTTAATTCAAAGAATTATTGATCATCTTACTTATAGTCAAATTGAAGAATATGAGAAAAAGTATGATTTACGTCCTGGTATGGGGCTTGCTTTTCCTCAAATCGGTATAAATAAAAGAATTATTGTTATTGTTCATGAGTATGAGGATGGAAAGTTTGATAATTATGTAGTTGTTAATCCTCGTATTGTTTCTAATTCTGAAGAGATAATTGCAGCTGAGGCTGGTGAAGGATGTTTATCTGTTAATCGTGAGGTTGAGGGACATGTTCCAAGATACGCTCGTGTTACTGTTGAAGGATATGACGAGGATGGTAATTTAATTAGAGTGCGTGCTCGTGAAGATTTATCTATTGCTTTCCAACATGAAATAGATCATTTGGATGGTATATTATTCTATGATAGAATTAATAAAAAGAAACCTTTCTATAATGAAGGTGAAATAAGATTAATATAGTCGTTTTATACGGCTTTTTTTGGAGGTTTTATGTTTAAGTATAGTGATACTAATAAACGTTATCATACTCTTGATTATTTTTATAAGCACAAGTTTGGTTGTAAGGTTTTTAAGGTTAGTTTAAATGGTGGCTTTACCTGCCCTAATATTGATGGAACTGTTGGTACTCGTGGTTGTATTTATTGTTCTAGATTAGGTAGCGGTGAGTTTGCTGGAAAGTCATGTGATGATTTAGTTAAACAATTTAATGATGTTAAAAATATGATGAATAATAAGTGGTCTGGTAAGTATATCGGCTATTTTCAAGCAAGAACTAATACTTATGCCCCTGTTTCTGTTTTGAAAGAGAAGTACGAGACTATTTTAGGGTTAGATGATGTTGTAGGTCTTAGTATAGCAACTCGTCCTGATTCTATTAGTGACGAATGCTTAGATTATTTGACTGATTTAAATAAAAGAACATTCTTAACTGTTGAGCTTGGGTTACAAAGTATTCATGAGTCTACTAACAAATTAATTAATAGATGCCATACATTGGATTGTTTTGTTGATATGGTTAATAAGTTAAGATCTCGTAATATTAATGTTGTTGTTCATATTATTAATGGACTACCCTATGAAACTCATGATATGATGATTGATACTGTTAAGTTTATCAATAAATTAGATATTCAAGGAGTTAAAATACATATGCTTCATATTGTAAAAAATACTGCTTTAGCAAAAATGTATATGGATAAACCTTTTCACGTTTTAACTCGTGATGAGTATGTTAATATTGTTTGTGATCAATTAGAGTTATTAAGACCTGAAATAGTTATTAATAGGATTACTGGTGATCCTAAAAAAGAAGACTTAATTGAGCCTTCTTGGTTACTTAAAAAGTTTTGCGTTTTAAATGAAATTGATAAGGAATTAGTTAGAAGGGATTCTTATCAGGGAAAAAAACTAGAAACAACTATATAGTTGTTTTTTTGATTCGGTTTTATTGATTTTTATTTTTTTATTTGTTATTCTTTTATTAGGGAGGATTTAACAATGGAATATTTAATTAATAAATATTTAATGAGAGTAATTGGTAATTTTGCAAAATATGGTAAAAAATATAAGATTGATAAAAAGGATATTTTGAGTTCGCAGGCTAGAATTAGAGATTCCCTTATTAATGAAAAACCAGAAAATCTTTTTGATGCTTGTATGTTTACTTTTTTTAATACGCTTAGATTTCCTTATTGTTGTATAAATGGAGAGTGTTTTGAGTTTATATCAAATCATATTTTAAGTTCTAATAATTTGGATGATGCTTGTTTCTTTGCAGATCAATTTTTATTAAAAGTTAGTATGCTTTTGTATTTTTTTGCTGGTGAGGGTTTAGATGCGAAGGAAGCGGCTTCTAAAAAAGAAAATATTGACGCTATTACTACTCTTCTTACTAAAAATATGTCAGATGTATTTAGTTATATTATTAAATGTATTGATACTGATGCCAATTCAAAAGCATACCTTGAACTTTTTAGGTTCATTCAAATAAATTATCCTGAAAAAAGTTTGAGTTTTCTTGAAAGTAATGGATATAATTGTATTACCGACTTTTTTGCCGAAATAAATAAACGTATTTCTGATATTCATGAATGTGAAAGGCCTTATTATAAAAATTTTTGTAATAAAAAAGTAATGACAAATAAATCATCTGATTAAATGTTAGATGTTTTTATATAAAATTAATTATAAGTTATTGATTATATGTTAATTTGTTGTTATAATTGTATTTGAGATATGTAAGATAGTTAGGTGTTTGCCTCCAACAAAATTATTTTTAATTATGTAAGGAGGTGGTCTCCATGGAAAAACTGGAAAGGCTCCTTTATGGACTGGAACTTAGTTCTTGTACTACTTATTCTTTTGGTAGTACGAGGAATTCCAAAGAGAAGAAAAAGAAGATAGAAAAACACCTAGCTCATATGAGTTTGGTGCTTTTCAATGAAACACAATCGGAGATAAACGCCTAACACTCTAATATCAAGCATATCTCTTTTTATTTTATGCTTTTTTTGCATCTATATACATTTTAACACTTTGTTTAATTTATGTCAATTTTATTATTATATTCTGCTATACCTTTTCATTATAGTCCTCTAATTTAACACTTACAAGTTTTGATACTCCTGATTCTTGCATTGTTATACCGTATAGAATATCTGCAAATTCCATTGTTTTTTTCTTATGTGTTATTAAGATAAATTGAGAATTTTTTTGAAGTCTTTTTACATATTCACCAAAGCTATCTACATTTACTTCATCTAGTGCTGCTTCTACTTCGTCTAGTACACAGAATGGTACTGGTCTAGTTTTAAGTATTGCGAATAGTAAAGATATAGCTGTAAATGTTTTTTCTCCACCTGATAATAGTGAGATGTTTTTTAGTTTTTTTCCTGGTGGGCATGCTTCTATTTCTATTCCAGTTTCTAGTATATTTTCTGGATCTGTTAGTTTTAATGATGCATTTCCACCTCTAAATAGTTCTTTGAAGGTTTGTTCGAAGTTTTTATTTATTATTTCGAATGTTTTCTTGAATTCTCTAGTCATTACAGTATCCATTTCTTTTATTATTTCAAGCAATGTATTTTCTGCATTTATCAAGTCTTCTCTTTGACTTATTAAGAATTCATATCTTGTACTTATTTCCTCGTATTCTTTTGGAGCATTTATATTTACTTCTCCTATTTCTTTTAATTCTCTTTTTAGGGTATTTACTCTAGTTCTAGCAACGTCTTCATCTAGTTCTAGTCTATATAGGCTTGTTGCGTGTTCATACGTCATGTTATATGTTTCATTTAGTGTATTTAGTAATGTATCTAGTTTTACATCAAGTCTATTTACTTCTATTTCTAGATCTTTTAATTCTTTACTTTTTGAGTTATACATTGTATTTTCTTTTTTAACAAGGTATTCGAATTTTTCTTTTTCTTCTAATAGGTCTTGTTTTTGATCTTCTAGATTATTTATGTTATTAGCGATTTCATCTTTTTTCTTTATTGATTCGTAGTATTCTTTTAAGATATTTTCTTCTTCTTCTGATAGTTTTCCATCTAGTATGTTTTTTGTTCCATTTATATCATTTTCTAATTCTTCTAGATTTGTTTTTAATTCATTTGTGTATTTTTCTTTATTGTTTAGAGTTTCTTCTATAGTTATTTTTTCTTTGTTTAGTATGTATAGTTCATTTTCTTTGTTTTTTAATTCATTGTCAATTTTATTTATATCATTTTCTATATTTTCAATTTGTTGTTCTAGTTGTATTTGTTCTATTTTTTTATTTTCTAGTTCATTTTTTAGTGATATTGTATTTGTTTGTTTTTGATTACCACCTGTAATTGAACCTCCAACATTGAATACATCTCCATCTAGTGTTACTAGTCTATATCTATAGTTTAGTTTTTTGCTTATTTTATTTGCGTTATCTATATTATCTATAACTAATATATTTCCTAATTGATTTTTAATTATGTTTTTATATTTTTCATCATATTTAACCAGATTAGATCCAATATCAATGCATCCTGGTTCATTTAGTATGTATTTATCTACTTCATTTATTTGTCTTTCTTTCATTATTGATAATGGATAGAATGTGGCTCTTCCTAGATTATTTGCTTTTAGATAGTTTATTACGTGTTTTGCATTTATTTCATTGTCTACTATTATATTATTTACATTTGCGCCTAATATTGTTGTGATTGCTTTTTGATAAATACTCTCTATTTCTATTAGATTTCCTAATGTATTATGTATTCCATCTAATTTAGGATTATTTATAATATTTCTTACAGATGAAGGTAAGCTACTATTTGTTTCTATTTCTTCTTTTAATGATCTTATTTTTTGTTTTATATTTATAGATTCTCTTACTACGTTTGAAAGTTTGTTTTCTAGTCTATTTTTTTCTAATTTTGTTGTTGTTATTTCGTTTTCTTTTTTATTTATTTTTTCTTGTTGTTCTTCATTATTGTTTTTATATTTATTTATTTCTAAATCATTTATATTTATTTCATTTTGTAGTTTTAGTTCTTTTTCTTTTAGTTCTACTAGACTTGCGTGTAGTTTCGTATTGTTTACTTCATATTTTTGTCTTTCTAGTATTATTTTCTTTCTACTATTTAATTTTTCTGATAGTTCTGTTAGTTCTAGTAGTTTTGCTTGATTTTCTTTTATTTGTTCTTCTATTTTGTTTTGATTTACTTTATATTCTAATAGTTTTGTTTCATTAGCTGTACTTGTCGTTGTTATGCTTATTATTTCTTTATTTATTTCTTCTATTTTTGATTTTTTGTCTTGGTAACTATAGTTTAAGTTTGTTATGTCTTTAGCTATTAAGGCAATTTCTATGTTTTTTAATTCTTCTGTTTTATCTATGTGTTTTAAAGCTCTTTCGCTTTCTTTTTTTAAAGGTTCTACTCTTGTTTCTAATTCTTTTATTATATCGTTTACTCTTGTTATGTTATTGTTTGTTTTTTCTAGTTTTCTAAGAGCTTCTTCTTTTCTATGTTTATATTTTAAGACACTAGCTGCTTCTTCTATCATTGTTCTTCTATCTATTGGTCTAGCTGATATTATACTTTCTATTTGTCCTTGAGATATAATATTAAATGATTCTTTTGCCATACCGCTATCTAGAAGTATATTTGTTATATCTTTTAATCTACATTGTTCATTGTTTAAATAGTATTCATTTGT
>CAKJXT010000040.1 GCA_918219625.1 Bacilli bacterium | reverse complement strand
TACATTTTTATTTTCCCAGGTTCATTTGGAATTAATTCCTCTATTCCTTTTGTTAGTGTATTAAATAATTTCATGTTCCTTCACCTCTAATTTTATTATATCATTTGTTTATGAAAAAAGCACCAATTTGGTGCATTTAATCATTATTTGGTGCAGGTGAAGGGACTTGAACCCCCATGCCTTGCGGCGCTAGCTCCTAAGGCTAGTGCGTCTGCCAATTTCGCCACACCTGCATTTATGAGTGGTGGACCCTATAGGACTCGAACCTATGACCGCACGGTTATGAGCCGCGTGCTCTAACCAACTGAGCTAAGGGTCCAAATTTGTTTTAAAATTAACACTGCTCTTTAATAATACCATATTAATTTATTCAATGCAATATTTTTTTGTTATTTTTTCATTTTTATTGATTTAATTTTTTTTCTAATATAAAATATTTAACCAGAGGTGCTTTTATGTTTGAAGACTTAAATGAAAATTGTAAAATCGATGCAGCAAAAAAAAGATTGTCTTCTTTATATGATCCTAACGGACGATTAATTGATTTTTCTTCATATGAATATTTAAGTGATGCTAACATTGGTCAGTGTAGTTCTATTTTTGTTGATAAAGCTAAGACACAAGTTATTAAAATGTATCATTTGAATTGCGAAGAAAAGTATCGCATAAGTGTTAAAATGTTTGAAAAATTTAAGTGTTTGGATATACCTAATGTAGTTCCTTTAAATGGTTATTATTTTTATGATGCACCTACTGGATTATTTAAAGTAATTGATGCATATTCCATGAAATATTTAAACGGCGAGAATATTAGTTTATTTTCTTTATCTTATGAAGAGTTTATGGAACTTATCGAGATGCTAGAAGAAACTTTAACTGCTCTTAGTTGTGAAAGAATAATTATTGGTGATTTAAATTATACTAATATTCTATTTTTTAAAGGTAGTGTATATTTAATAGATTTAGATTGTTACCGTGATAAACTGTTATCAAAGAAAATGGTTTACTACTACAACAAGTGTAAGCTAATTCGATGCATTAATAATATTTTAGTTTATCAATCCTTTAGGACAGCGGGAAAGACAATATCTTGCTTTATTGATAAGCAAATGTTTAAAAGTTTTTCACATTGTGTTGATGAATCGTTGAAGGGAAATAGTCCAAAACAATTGTGCTATAAAATAATTAGTGATGAGATGACATTTTAGAATAAAGTGTTACTTATAAAGTCAAGCGCCAAATCTTTTGTTTGTTTATCTATATTTCTTATTTCTTTTATTATATTTATTATACATTTTATATCAGTTAGTTTCATTGTGTTTGTTATTCCGCTTTTTTCTAAAACACCAAATATCGTATCTATTAATAGTTTTCTTGTTTCATCATCATGACTATTTAACCACTCTATTATTTTTATTTCTAATCTTTTACTCTTTGGTGATAGTTGTGTTTCAATTAATTTGTCATTTTCAACTATCCATGTTGATGGTATGTGAGACATAATTGTTTTTTTATTTGTTTTAATAACTTTATATTTATCATGTCTTAGCATTACCCCTACTACACTATTTTCTGGAACTATATGTTCTAGTTTTTTTCTTATTAGTTTGTATTTTATACTTTTAAATTGTTTTAGTCTTAATCCTGGTCCATCATTGCTATATATTTTTTTGATTTTTAGTTTTTTGAATATATTTAATTCCATAGATGATATTTGAGCTAAATTACCACCTTTTGAGTGCCCTCCAACTATTATTTTTGGACCAAATAGTTTTGTTGCATTTTTTAAATATTTTATTGCATGTATTTGTGCTGGAACTGGATATTTATATGATAGTTCAAAGTCTTCTTTCCATCCTACCATTAAATGATCTGTTCCTTCGAATGCGACATATTTTAGTTTTTTATTTATTATAAATGTTACTGCACTAAATTGTTCTTCTTCTGTCGCAATATAAACGTAGTTTTGAATTCTTATGTTTTTATATCTTTCTGATTCTATTAGTTTTTCTAGTATTAGGTATGCATCTTTTTGAGCCCATCCTGCTTTAGCTATTTCTTTATATTTATGTCTTTCTAAATAATTTTTTCCCATTTTTTCTATGGTATTTATTCCCTCAATATAACTAAAATTTAAGTATGATATTAATGATAATATTATATTGTCTATTTCATTAAATTCTTTTTCATTAAATGTTATATTTTTGTTTTGTTCTATATATTCAAATACTGTCATTTTATCACCTTCTATTTAATTATAATACTTTATTATTTTAATAACAAATAAAAACTAACTATTTCTAGTTAGTTGTATACAATTGGTACGGACAAATAGTATATCCGAAACCTTAGGAATAGTTGATAAACAACTAATCACTAAATACATTTTACCATAGGTATTATTTATTTCAACATTTTTTAGTTAATTTTTTTGCATTTTTGTAATTTAGTTTATACCACTTGATAAATTCATCTGTGGCACTTGTTCTATTATCAGGTCTATTATTTCTTTCCTCATCAGTCATTTCTGCTAGTGTTTTAATACAATTATCCGGTACAAATACATACCATAGATTTGATTTTGCTCGTTTATTTTCATGTCCTCGTAATTCATTTGATAAAGAACCTTTACTTATTCCAAAGAATTGATAATATTCATTTCCATCAAAGAAAGTAAGACAATCTAGAAAATAGCAACTTCTATCTGTTACATCTTTCATTGTTTCTAAAAGTTCACTTACATTAGAACTAACACCACTTCTTTTTACAAAGGCACCTGGATATCCTGGATTATTAGGATAATGTTCTATATAGAAACCTGAGTCAGCAACAAATACAGGACTACCTAATTTTCCGTATGCTTGCCTTGCTTTTTCTTTAGATATAAATTCAATATCATTAACATCTGGCTCATCTAAATCACATTTAAAATAATCAATAGTAATCCCAGCATCTTCAAATTTTTCTTTTACTGAAACATACTTACCATAATTACCAGTTATATAAGTTAAATTTTCCATATTACATTTCTCCTTTAAATTTATATAATTTCTTTACCAAAGTTGGATTATATTCTGGTTGTGTTAAATCTATATTCTTGTCTTCAGCAATTTTTTTAGATAAGAAATACATTTGCAAAATCAAATAATATTCTTTCCAAAATATGTTATCACTTAAATCATTTGTATCAAAAACAGATATATTTGAATATTCACCATTTATAGAATCAATTAATAAATCATCTAATTCTTTTAAACCATGTGATAGATAAATTATTCTACTATTTGGATATTGAAATAACAAATTACTTCTTCCATGACAGTATGAACCTTTATCATGGATTACTGCTGGTGCTAATCCGACTTCTGTTAAATTAGATTCTAGAACACTCGCAGAAGATTTTGTTTCATATCCACTCATTATTTGAATTAATGAAGTATCTTTAAAATCTACATTTAATTTATTTATTTTTTCTTTACTTCTTAATAATAATTCTTTTATTTTATCATTTATTCTTTTTATTTCATTTGAACTTAATTCTAGATTTAGTGAAGTAGTAGAATCAAGAAGCAATGATATTGGCCCCAAACTAGTAGCTAATGATATAAAACTCTTTTCTCTATCATAAAGTTCATTACCCCAAGATACCACTTGATAATTAGATTCTTTTACATTTTCTGTAATTAAATATTTATTTCCCTTAAAATCTAATAATGCTTCGCTAATTCCATTAGTATTTCCACTAGCAGAAATTGCAATTAAATTAGAAAACATATTTATATTTGCTTTATAAAAGTAATCTCTTGGTTCAATTACTTCACAAATAATTCCAGTTAATCCTAATCTCTCAATAATTAGTTGTAAATAATATGCTATTACTTTAGAACCTCCAGTTGCCATAATTAATGTTGGTTTATTATCTATGGTTAATTCATATAGCATTTCTCTTATATCATTATATTTACCTAAACATGGATCATTAACCTGCATTATTCTTTCTTCTAGTTTAGAAAAATTTAATTCTGTAGGTTCAGTATGTGTATGTTTAATCATTATAAAACCTCTCCCTTGCTAATTACATATTAACAAAAGAAGAGGAAATATATATGTCAGTTATAAAAATTATCTAATAATTTTATTTCTTTAATGCGATTTATATAGAAATGTCTTATCTCTTGTTTTTTCTCACAATATGCAGCGACTCCCCATTCTGATCCAAGTAATATTAAATCGTAAGGATGAATAGTTCTCGCAGAAATCTCTTTTTTATCTTTAGAATAATACTCTATATAACACTTTCTTTTTTCTTTGATTGCTTTATTAACTAAATTATAAAATTCTTTGTTTTTAATATTAATAGCATTTGGTGTTATAAATCTTTTTGGAACATTTATATTTTGATTTAAGACATAGCCACCATACGGACCTTTAATTGTATCTATGTATATGCCTGCTTTTTCTATTTCATCTTTATAAACTCGAATCATTCTAGGACTAACTTCTAATTTTTCAGATAATTCAGAGATGCTATATTTTCTGCCTGAACTTAAATATTCAAGCATAGTTAATACATTACTGATTTTAGACATATAGCACCTCCAAACAAGTATAAATATTCAAAATAAATTTATTAGTATAAATATTTTAACACAATTTACTTTTTTTTAAAATATATATAATAATAATTAAAAGCTCCACAATGTGAAGCTAAAATTTAGTGAACCATTAGATTAGAAATAGCGTTGTTAACTTTGTCTAGTTCTAATCCAACAACATCTTCTCTTTTTTCACCAAGTAATTCTTCTGGAATTAAACTGGAACTTTTTAATTTAACCAATATTATTTTTTTATTCAATTCCAATGCTTTTCTGCATTCCCAGTTTTGCCAATTAATACAGCCAATTTCATTTCTATCTCTGTGAGGTGCATTTATATAATCTCCACTAATAACAAGCAAAATATTTGATTCGCTAATCTTCGTAGTTAAACCGGCCTTAATCCTACTGATATCATAAGTATCTATTTCACTAGGCGTTTTATCTATTATATCAAAATCAATGTATTTATTATTATTCCATAATCTAATCGCATTTCTAGAATACTTATCATTTTCATAGTCAAAACTAATACAAACTTTAGGTCTTGCCATTTTACTTTCCTCCTTTCCTTAATTTATAATTAAATATAAAATACGATATATTTATAATTGTTAAACAGATTGTTGCTAAAATTGATATTATTAGAAAAGGTAAACTTAATTTATTAATTATATTAATAATAACCTTAGTAATAATACATAAACTAAATAAAATAGGAAAAACATACTTATAAAAGGTATATGAAAATGTTAAAAACATTGGGTATTGATCTAAATAATTTCTTCCTTCTCTATAAATAGGTAATTTATGTTTTTTTTCTAATTCATTTTCAATATGATGAATATATTTATAGTTCTTTTCAATATTTGCATTAATTTGGTAATATCGTATAGTTAAATATGAAATAATAAACCAATTAAATACTTCTAGCACTTTTAATTCAAAATTAATACTTATTCCTAACTTATCAATAAAAAATTCCTGTATATTTTCATATATGTTGTTAGGATATACAATCATTAGCATTAATATCAATATACAAATACACAAAGCAATAAATAATTTGTTTCGATTTTTTTCATTATCTTTCTGTAGTAAAAATGTATCTTTATAATGGTCATATAATATATTTGTTTTATCCATGTTTCAATTTCCCCCTATAACTATATATTATAACATGTTTTTACCATTTGTTGCCAATTATATTATCTTTCAAAGTCATCTTTTTCCTTACTTAAATCTAAATCTTCAATGTCATCGTCATCTAAAACTTTATCTTCATACATATCATTAACTACATCAATATATTTATCATCTTTATCATACCAACTATGAAGTTTATCGTGTAAGAAAGATATTAGTTTTTCAAACTTATCTTTCCAATAATCTAATGTGGTTTTTAAATCATGTATTTTAGATTTTAAAAATGATATTTCATTGTCTTTTTCTTTAATCGTATCATTTAATGTTTTAACTCTTAAATTAAGTGCTTCATTATTTTCAGTTAAAGTTTTTATCTTATTATTTTTATCCTTTAATTGTTCATGAGCATTTACTAGTGTGTTAGATAAAGTTTGTATTTTATCATATTCTTTGCTAGTATTATCTACTTGTTCGATAAAGCCGATAAAAGAATCTTTATCTTCTTTTGACAAAATATAATTATCCTTGTTTAACTTAGATATTTTAAGTCTATCTATTTTATCTTTTATATCTTTAGAGTTTTGTTTCAACTCTGAAGATTTTTTATTTGCTTTTTTTAAGCTTTCAGTATTTTTTTCAATTTGTTTTTTTATTTCAATATAGTTATCCATATCAGATACATGAATATCACGATTTCTACCTTTTTGTTTTTGCTTTAAAGTAGAATCTAAACTATATATTTGGTTAAATTCTTCAATACATAAAGTTCTCATTTTATCTTGTAATCTAATTAATGATTCTTTAGTAAATACATCTGATTTACCAACTTGTTTTTCCATACCATTTTTATTTTTATATTTAATTGGAACACCAACAATATGTAAATGTGGACTTGTTTCATCATAATGGATTATTGCACTAGCTACTTTAAAATTAGGAACAAGCATTTCTAAATCATCTACTTGTTTTTTATATACTTCAGACATTTTCTTTTTAAAATTTTCATCTTTGGTATCCCAATATTCTTTGTCTCCAAGTTCAAGTATTATTTCACAAGCAAGATCTTTCTTTTCATTATTAGATACATTATCAAAGTAATTATCTATCATTCTACTAGGTCTAGATTGTTTGGAATTGTATTCTAATCTTGCTTCTTCAAATTCACTTAAATATAATTCTTTTACATCACCAAGTGGAGAAGAAGTTCCTCTTACTATTTCAATTAGTTCTTGATTGTCATCGTATTTCCTATAATTATGTTTATCTACTTTTGATAATTGTCTTACATTTTGAATAGCATTATTTGGTAAAGAAGTTGTTCTACTTAAATTATTTTTACCATTTTGTTTAGATATATTCTTTCTATTTTTATCACTACCTAAATGTAGAGAATAAGCAAGTTCTGACATGGTTTCCTCCTTTCTAGAAGTGACCACTTGAGTGGCCATTTTGGTCATCCAAAATTTCTAACCCCCTAGGAATTTTGTACGTTCCATACAAAATATCCAGTGGGCTAAGGTTTAACACCTTAGAATCCGTTTACTTTATTTCGTAATAACTATAAACTTCGTAAATAGTTAAAACTACATAAAGTATAAATTTTTAAATTGCTATCGCCACTTACAAAATTACTTTGTAATTTCATAACGTGCCACGCATTTTAAAAATCTTCTTCGGTAACATTATTAGGTATTGTTTCAAATACATCTCTAATGTTTACCTTTATATCGTTTGGATTATTTTTAGTTGCTAACATTCCCATTGATAACCAATTCTTATCTCCGTTGTTATTATCTTGTAAAGGGAATACTCTTATAGGAACTTCGTTTTTCATTAAAGGCCCTATATCTAATTTTTCCGTTTCTTTATAATAAGTTCCTTTATATAAATTAACCTCATAATATTCATTTAATCTATATAGATGTTGCATTACATCTTTAATAGGTAAGTATTCACTATACCTTATATTTGTATCTATGCAAACACCATTAAAATCATAAGTAAGTGGTCTTTTTCTATCAATATAACCTTTTGTATATAGTTCATTAAAATCATTATAAAATGTACTTCTAAAATTAATTTGTTTTACAACAAGTTTTCCATTCTTAAAATCTAACTCTATATCATCGATATATCTCATAATTATATCTGCTTTA
>CAKJXT010000039.1 GCA_918219625.1 Bacilli bacterium | reverse complement strand
TAAACAACCTTAAGTAACTTCAATATTATAAGCAATATAATAAGAACAATAGGAACAGCTACACTTATTTCCTTACCTGAAAATTTACTAGACGCAGCTTTACCATCATCATAAAGTTTTTCCTTTTCATACCAATCTCTTGAATAAGATTTTTCAAACTTATCACAAGCAGGGGTATTTGCAGGAACATAATCCTTAATCTTCTTACACTTACAAACTCCATCTACTTTTTTATCCTTAGTATCAAAATTAGAACAGTCAGAACAAAAATTAGCCATAAAACATACCTCTTTCTATAAAATTTCTACATTTTTAAAGGTGAACTTTTAGTCTCTTCAAAAAAAGTTCTTTCAGGAATATCCGCATTTCTTATTAATTTAACAACCTTAAATTTATTAAAAGAATCTTTCAGAAAATCTTTTTTATCTTTCTCATCTAACTTACCCATATCATACATATCAATAAAATATGGTTTATCTAAAAAATTATAAAAATCCGCTATAGAATTAAACTGTGATTCTTTCAACTTTTCACGAGCTAAAGGATCAGAAATCTTATCCTTTTTCAAAAACGACATAAAAGCATGAGGTTGATAATGAAACCCAGCAATATCATACAAGCGAGCTCTCAATTCTTCATATTTAAGAGTTACTATTGTACCATCATCATTAATTATTCCTTTACCAGCACGAACACCTTTCAATCCATCAAAGCATGTAAGAAATAAATTATTAGTCTTGTCAAAAATAATATCTTCACCAGCAGTACCATTTTTATAAGAATTAAGTATTCCAACAATACTATCAAATAATAATAAATCCGTTAACTTTTCTTCAAGATGAAGAGTAACTATTGCCTTAGCATTCATAAGCATATTCTTTGTAGGTTTTACTCCCTCCAAAATAAGCACGCTCTCATACTCTTCCGGAGTCAAAGATTTTAAAAGAAAACGAACATTACTAAGTGCGAGATTATAATTTAACTTAATCATAAAGTCCTCCTATTTATAAATAAATTATATCAAAAAAAGATAAAACATAAAAGTTTTATC
>CAKJXT010000038.1 GCA_918219625.1 Bacilli bacterium | reverse complement strand
TTACGGAAATAGCTATCCAGCATATGTATATGACTCAAATAGTGACCCATACAATTATGTGGAAAATTATATAGACTATTTAAAAGAACAAGGTGCTCCAAGCTCAATAGCAGGTAGACTTCCATCACTTGACGATTTAAGTCCATTTGGATGTGAATACGACACTTCAGAAGAATTTGGAACACCATGTCAAAATACAACGCCACCATGGATATATTCATCATCATATTGGTTAGGTGATGCATATCATGATGAGTATGATGAGTCTATTTTTTCGCTTGGTTTTGATCAGCCAGAGGGTGAATGGGTGCCAGGATTATGGCAAACTGCTTCTTACCTTAATAATATAGCAGGAGTACGACCAGTTGTTGTAATAAATAAAAGCGATATAAAAGAAATACAACAAAATACATCAGAAATTCAAGAGGAACCTGGAAACAGATAAAATAAAGAAAACTGATAAGGTTAATTCTTATCAGTTTTTATATTAGTTGCACCCGTTTCCGCCAAAAGCACGAGTGCCTATAACAATAACAAGTAAAATAAATAAAACTAAAATTATAGCTGCACCATATCCAGAACCATAGCCGTATCCACCGCCATATCCCCCGCAGCAGCCATTACCATATCCTTGGTATCCACCATAATAATACATATTTAAACCTCCATTTCTAATATAGTTTATTAAAATATTTAAAAAATGTTTATATAAAAGTCTATATTTGTAAAATTAGTTAAAAAACATAAACTTACATTTTGAAAAAAATTAAAAATATGATATTATATATAATAGGGTGGTAAAATGAAGAGGGGAATAAGAAAAATAATAGATTATTACCACGATATGGATAAAACATTATTATTTTTAACAATGTTTTTATTTATATTCGGATTATTTAACATAGTAACAGCATCAAGTAGTGAAGCAGTAATAAGATATGAAAAATCATTATTTTACTACTTCTACAAGCAATTATTTATGATAATAGTAGGATTAATAATATCCTTTTTCATAATAAAGAAAGACACAAAAAAATATCCGTTTTATGCCTTTGTAGCATTCATAACAATAACAATATGTATACTATACCTATTCTTATATGGAACATTCCATAAAGGTGCACAAAACTGGTTATCAATTGGTCCAATAACATTCCAACCCAGTGAATTCGCAAAACCAATAATAATAGTATGTTTAGCACTAATATTTGATAAAGCAAAAACAAAATTAAGAAATAAAAAAACAAAACACTTCGATATAATAGGAATAATACTAGTTGTGGGATTATTCAACGCAGTTGTAATTTTCTTAGAAAAAGACCTAGGAACCATGTTAATACAAATATTAATATTCATTGTACTGTTTCTAGCAAGTCCAATACTAAAATCAGAAAAAAGAAAAACAATTTTATTCCTGTTATTAATAGGAATATCAGGGTTATTAATAATTAAAAACCAAAAAGGATATATATTATCCAAAGAACAACAAGCAAGATTCAATTTCATAAATCCATGCAAAAACTACTTAGACGGTGGATATCAAATATGCAATGCATACATAGCTATAAATAATGGTGGACTATTCGGATTAGGAATAGGAAAAAGTCAACAAAAATACTCATATATTCCAGAACCGCATACAGACATGGTATTCGCAATAATAGTTGAAGAACAAGGATTAATACGAAGCTCATTAATACTAATCGCATACGCAATAATACTATATAGGATAATGAATCTATCTAGTAAAGTAGAATCATTAAGAGGGAAATACATATGTCTAGGAGTTGGAACATATATATTCGCCCATATTGCGATAAACCTAGGAGGACTATTTGGAATGTTACCACTAACAGGAGTACCATTACCATTCTTATCATACGGTGGATCATTTACAATGTCTCTAATAATCTCACTCGCACTAGTACAAAGAGTACATATAGAATATAAAAGAGAAAAAATAAAAATTGATATAAGAGATTAATGACTTATATCTTTTTTTTTGATAAAATATAAATTGGTGATACAAATGAAACTAGAAAACGTAGACATAGAAAAACTATCCCCAATGATGCGTCAATACGTAGAAATAAAAAAACAAAACAAAGACGTAATCATACTATTTAGATTAGGAGACTTCTATGAAATGTTCTTTGAAGATGCAGTAAATGTATCAAGAGAACTAGAATTAACACTAACAGGAAAACAAGCAGGACTAGAAGAACGTGTACCAATGTGTGGAGTGCCACATCATTCAGCAAATATCTATATAGAAAAACTAATTGAAAAAGGATATAAAGTTGGAATATGCGAACAATTAGAAGATCCTAAATCAACAAAAGGACTAGTAAAAAGAGACCTAATTAATATAGTAAGTAGTGGAACAATATTAGACTCTGAAATACTAAATGAAAAAGAAAACAATTATATCGGATCACTATTAGACTTTAAAACAGCCTATGTTTTAACATACGGAGATATATCAACAGGACAAATCTATACAACACTAATAAAACATAATTTAAGCCAAATAATAAATACAATAATAAGTATAGGAATAAAAGAAATAATAATAGATGAAAACTTTGATAATAATGGAGTTCAATTACTAAAAAACCAGTTTAAAATAACAACAACAATAACAAGTGATATAGAAGAATTAAATGAATATAACTATATTCATGAAAATATAGATGATATAAGACTTAAATCAGGTATTAAACATCTACTTACATATATAAATAAAACGCAAAAAAGAAATCTATCACACTTACAAGAAGCTATAATAATAGAAGAAAAAGCTCATCTAAAAATGGACGTTCATACAAAAAGAAATCTAGAACTAACAGAAACACTAAGATTAAAACAAAGAAACTACTCACTAATATGGTTACTAGATAAAACTAAAACAGCTATGGGTTCAAGACTGCTAAGAAACTACATAGAAAATCCATTAATAAATAAAAAAGAAATCGAAAGAAGATATAAATTTGTAGAAACATTAATGGATGAATTCATTCTAAAAGATGATCTAATAAAAGACCTATACGAAGTATATGACCTAGAAAGACTAAGTGGAAGAATTGCCTTTGGAAACGCAAATGCTAGAGACCTATTACAATTAAAAAGATCACTAAAAGTTTTACCAAATATAAAAGAAACATTAAAAAAACTAAAATATGACAAAACAATAGATACACTAGATAACTTATATAATACATTAGAAGATAGTATATATGAAAATCCACCAGTAGGCATAAAAGAAGGATATTTAATTAAAGAAGGATATAGTAAAGACCTAGATGAATTAAAAGACCTAAGAAAAGGTGGAAAAGACTTTGTAGCTAAATTTGAAAAAGAAGAAAAAGAAAGAACAGGAATAAAAAACTTAAAAGTTGGATACAATAAAGTATTTGGATATTACATAGAAGTATCAAAAGGAAATGTAAATTTAGTAAAAGAAGAATATGGATACATTAGAAAGCAAACTCTAACTAACTGTGAAAGATATATAAGTCCAATTTTAAAAGAAAAAGAAGATCAAATACTAAATGCAGAAGAAAAAATAATAGACTTAGAATATGAATTATTTATTAGTATTAGAGATGAAGTTAAATCATACATAAAAGAACTACAAGAAATATCCAAAACAATAAGTGAAATAGATGTATTACAATCATTCGCAACAGTATCAGAAGAAAACAATTATATTAAACCAAAACTAAATGAAAAAGGAAAAATAAATATAATCGAAGGAAGACACCCTGTAGTAGAAAAAGTGTTAGAAGGAAAAGAATATGTATCAAATGATATAAAACTAGACGAAAAAACAAATATATTATTAATAACAGGCCCAAATATGGCCGGTAAATCAACATATATGAGACAAATGGCAATAATAAGTATAATGGCTCAAATTGGATGTTTTGTACCCGCAAAAGAAGCAGAATTACCAATATTTGACGCAATATATACTAGAATTGGAGCATCAGATGACTTAGTAAGTGGTGAATCAACATTTATGGTTGAAATGATAGAAGCAAATAACGCAATATCAAACGCAACAGATAAAAGCTTAATTCTATTTGATGAATTAGGTAGAGGAACAGCTACATTCGATGGTATGGCGCTTGCTCAATCAATAATAGAATATATTCACGAAAATATAAAATGCAAAACATTCTTCTCAACACACTATCATGAATTAACAGATCTAGAAAATACACTAAAAAATCTAAAAAATGTGCATGTCTCAGCGCATGAAGAAGATGGTAATATTACATTCCTACATAAAGTAAAGGAAGGATCAATAGATAAAAGCTATGGTATTCATGTAGCTAAGCTTGCTAATTTACCAAAATCATTAATAAATAGAGCAAACGAAATACTAAAAATATATGAATCAAAAGAGCAAAAAAGAGACATAAAAATACAAGAATCATTACCACTTGATGAATTAATAGAAAAAGATTCAAAAATAGAAGAAGAAATTAAAAATCTAGACATTCTAAAATTAACACCAATAGATGCACTAAATATATTATATAAAATGCAAGAGGAGTTAAAATAATGGAACAATTTTATGAAGATTTGCAAGAAATATTATATCCAGAAAAAGAACTTAACCCAACAATACATAAAAGTATAAGACAATTTGAACCAATACAAATCGCGTTAAAAGAACTAATTATAGCGCTTAAAGAATCAAAAAATCCCAATCTAACAAAAAAACAACACGACAAAAAAAACAAAATAATAAATAAAAAAATAAGAACAATAATGTATCGTATTAATGAAATAAGTAAGAAAAATTTCCTACATCTTAAAAGGATAATAAAAGGTAATAATATTAATGAAGAAGAACTCAACCTCGCTCTAAGAATTTTAAACGAAGAACAGGATACAAAAGAAACGATAAAAAAAGCAGATATATATAAAAAACACACACAAAATATAAGATATTTAGAAAAAGAAAAAAGTGAACTAGAAAACAGTAATAATCAAACATTAAACCTTTTAGAAGAATATCTCCAAGAAAACAAAAAAGAATTCAGTTTTTTAGAAAAAATATTAAAAAGGAAAGAAATAAAAGAAAGAAAAAAGAATATCCAAAACAAATTAATAAAAGATATTGAACACTTAATTTATAAATGCAAAGAATATAATTTAAATAAAAAAACTGAAGCATTAGAAATATTTAAAAATCAAATATTAAATAATAAAAAAATAAATCATGAAAATGCTAAATTAAAAATAAATGACACATATCAAGCACTAAAAGAAAAAATCATAATTAAAAAAAATAATACAATAAAAGAAAAAAAAGAAATAAAAATTCCATTAAATCAAGAACAACTAGACGCAATGATAATGAAAGATGATGTAAAAAATCACTTATATGATATGGTATTCAGTACATTTAGTATTGAAAAAGAAAAGAAAAAAACATTATTAGGTAGAATATTAATAACTTTAAAACTTATAACTGTAATACAGCAAAAAAATCTTAAAGAAGAACAAATAAATTACATAGTAAATCCAACAAATCAAATAAAAAAAATAGAAAATAATATAAATCATTGCAAATAAATAAAAATATGTTAAAATAATACATAAATTTATAAAGAAAGAGAGATTTATATGGAACTTTTTAAAGAAAATGAAAGAGACCTATTTAAACCCCTTCCACGAGAAGAAGCAGATAGAAGAGAATATAAGGGTGTTAAATTAACTGATTATGCAATAATTAATGGAGCCGTACAAGCATGGTTTTTGGATAATACCGGTATTACAGATAATAATAAATTCTT
>CAKJXT010000037.1 GCA_918219625.1 Bacilli bacterium | reverse complement strand
GTCTTTCACTTGGTAGGCCATTGTCATCAAATCCGAATGGATAGAATACATTATATCCTCTTAGTCTTTTGTATCTAGCGATCATTTCTGCTTGTGAGTATGAGAATATATGTCCTATATGTATTTTTCCATTAACTGTTGGTGGTGGTGTATCTATTGAGTATATTTCTCTTTGATCTGGTTTAAATTCATAGATATTGTTTTTATTCCAATAATCCATCCATTTTATTTCTTTTTCTTTATAATCATATTTTTTATCTAACATTTTAATCTCTCCTTTTCTTTTGTTTTTTGATTAAAATATCAGACTCGTCCATAATCACCCTTTATTATATATTTCATGTTATCATCTCCTATATATTTTTTATTAAAAAAAGAGCAATACATCCCAAAGGACGAATTGCTCGTGGTACCACCTTAATTTATAGTATTTCTACTATCTTGAAGTCTTAATGCGACTAACATTATATCTTACTTTTATTTCAGATATACAACTCCCAAGCTACCTTCAATTACTTTTCGTTAAGAAAGACTTTCAGTCGGTGATCTTTCATTCCTACTAACTACTAATCTAATTTACTCCTCTTGTTCTTCGTTTTTATGTGATTAATATTATCACTTTTATAGAGAATTGTCAAATTTGAGGGGGGTACTTACTTTTTTTACTTTTTATTTTTTTCTATTACTTTCTTTTTGGTTGTTTTTTTATTTGTAGCATTTTTTCTTTTTTGTTGTTTAGAGATTTCTATTTTTTTCTCTAACTTCGATGAATTTACGCAATCAATGTACAGTTCACTAAAGATTTCTTCCAATCTTTCTACCATACCATCTTCACCTTTTAAGAATTTTTTTATTTCTATAAACTCTCTATATGAAAAATATATCATTATTATCATAAAACTAAAACTTATTAGATAAGGTATTGCTTTAGCTAAGCCATTAAAATCGAAACCATCTTTTGTATAAAATGATAATACTACTGGTATGGTAATTGATAATATAGCTAATAAATTGCCTCCAACCGTTTTAGTTTTGATTAAGCTTCTATAATGTTCAACTATACACAGAAGAGTTTTTTCGCTATATAAATTATTTTCTATAGAGAAGTTTTTGAAAATTCTTCTTTCTTCATCATTAATTATTGATGCTAATGGTATTTCATCATCATTCTTTTTACCTATTTTGAAATATAATTTTTTATTCAGCACTTTCTCACTTACAAATTTTAAGGTACCTATCATCGCTATAAATACTAAAATCATTGGCACTACTTTATTTAAAAAATTAAAAATTAATGAAAGTATTATAAATACAACATATATCCAAAATGTCCTTTTTTTGATTATATTATATGGACTTTTTTTCTTGTATGTTTCTTCTATATTTTTATACATATTGTTACCTCCTTTATTTTGAATAGAATTTCGCATATTTTCTAATCTTTTTTCATATTACAGTTATCATAGTATAGACATGTAGTATTAATAATCAATGTAAAATAAGCCAATAGTTCAAGAACCATATCATATTTTAATTTTTTTATTGTTCTTGCATTTAAGTGTGCCAAATCATTTCTTATATTCAATCCCACATTTTTTTCGTAATCAGCTTTTATGAGTAAATACTTTAAGCATTGAACTTGATTAAATCCCAATATCTTGTTGATTATTATTTTATCATCTAAGAGGTTTTTTAATGTGGTATTTGCATCTGGCATATATATATCTTTAGAAATGCTATTTTTATAAATTGTTCTCAATATTTTTTCTATAAAGCCGCATAGAAACATACTTAATCCATAGCACATATTTTTTACACTTGTAACATGTTCTTTATCTATATTTGCTAAATCAATTAAATATTGATATAACATTCCTATATTTTCATCAAAATCTTCATTTTCATTGTTTAGATTCAGATTTTTGCATATCCATTTTATTTTCTCATATACTCCATCGATATACTCTTTTATATTTTCAGTTATTGAAAGAATAATATCCAACTTTCCTTTTATTTCAAAAGTATATAAATTCAAACATCTTAATCGTGCAGATGTAAAATATTCATTAGTACCAGGATTATTTCTAGAGATAATATCTGATAATACTTTGCCTTCATGATTAATTGCGTTATCAACAAAGCTGGTTAAAACGTTGTCCTTATCTTTTCCGTGTGTTATTGATAAAATTCGAATTTCTCTTGGAATACTCTTGTTTTCAAAATTTTCTTTGAATGGTTTTAGGTCAATTTCAAATTCTACTCTCTGTCCATTTTTCTTTAAGCCGACATCAAAAATATCCTTTTGTATATTTAATTCTTCTTCTATTTTGTGTGTCTTTGCCGATTTTATTTTTCTAAAAAAGTATAAACATTCATCCAATGTATAATAGCTTTCCCAAATAGAATTATAATCATTTGTGCCAAAAAACATTTTTTTTATAATTTCAAATATTGATTCAGATATTTTCTTTACTACATCTTTAAATTTGTCAATATTATAGAATGCAATCAATATATCAAATATTTCTTCGTGGCGTAGAGAAAATATTTTCTCAATATTCTTTTTGCTAAGCAATTTTTCAAATTGTTGTGGATTTTTTTTAAAATATTCTTGCCAGTGCTCAAAATTATCAATAAGTATATATATTTGATTGCCGATTATATAATTTAATAGAGCGTCATTTATTTTATTTTTATAATTAGCTAAAGCTATTATTGTGTACTCTCTTAAATTAAATTCTAGAAAAGAAGGCACTTCTTCTTCTTTTTTGTACTCAAATATTTCCACATAATTATTAAAAATATAATTTACAAATTCTTTTTTTTTATATTTATCAAACAATTTTTTACAATCATTTATGAATTTTTGGAATTCCTCTTTTTTATCTTCCCTTACATATGGAATAACCTCTTCGAATTTGGTTATATTTTCTAGATACACATAATCAATATATTCATCTATATTGCTTATTTTAAAATCGACATAATTTTGCAAAATGATTTCTTTTCCATCTAAGAATTGACCAACAGCTATTCCTGTAGCCAAATCCTCTAATCCATAATACTTAATTTGGCTCTCAATATTTTGTAATTTTAATTTTTCTATAATATTCATATTATCCCTCCTAACATACTAAAAAAAGCATATTCCATTATTAAAAATGAAATATACTCCTACTCTAATTTAATTATACATCATTTGTATTTTTTGTCAAATTCTATTTTGATTTTTTATAAATTATAATCTCTTAAATCTAATTGATTTATATAATCATTTAATATTATATCTTCAACTTTTGTTACTTCATAATCTTTGAAGTTGTTTTTATTATCATATTTTATAGTTATGAACACATCTATATTATTTACTTCTAATTCTCTACCAATTCTATAAAAGTACACTGAACATTCTGGATCTTCTCTATCGTAATAAGACATACCTTGATCCACAAAATTAAATTCGCCATATATTTTTAAATTGCAGTTTACGCATACTTGAATATACTTGTTTTCTTCATCTTTATCTATTATTTTTATATTATCTATTTTGTATTCTATTGTATCTATTTCATATTCGTCTTCTGAGTCATAGCTATAGAAAGAATAACTGTCTTCATCTGATAAAATATCTTTATTTATGATGTATTCTTCGCATTTTCTGTAGTCTTCTTCTGTTTGTCCTGTTAATTCATTTAATACACTTTGAATTGTTCCATTTACTTTAAAATCAGTTTTTGATTTTATGCTGTCAATTACTCCTTTATCTTGTGAAATCATTATTACTTCATCAAATTTATTTTCTTTAAAATAATTAATTGTAGATGATATTATCATTGCATCAGGAAATTCTTTTGGTTTTTCAATAGTAAATGGTTTTTCACCATTAAAATACCATTCATTTATTTGCGCTATATCAGAGTATTTATTAGAATCAATAATATCTACTTTGTATTTTTTTATAAGTGTGTCTAATTCTTTTAATTTTTTATCATATATTGATTCTATTTCTTTCATATCTATATAAGTTCTTACATATGAAGAACTTATTGTTTCTTTTACTTCTTTTATTGTTTGTTTAATGTGTTTTTTTAATTCTTCATATACTATTGAAGGCATAAAAACTTTTATATTTGAATAATCCATTAATGCATTTAAACATATTGTTACACCACTTTTATTAAAGTTATATTTATTAATTTTACCGAATGAGTTTGTATCAAGTACAATTGCATATGTTTTTGTTTCCATTTGAATCACCTTTTTTATTATATCACAAATTATATTTTAAAAAGAGTTATTTGATATATATTTTATATTGTTCTCTTCAGGGGGCTCAAATAAACAAACGTTCTATATGTTAAATCCTTTTAAAAACGGCCTTTTAAAGCCGTTATATTTTTGCAATTACCTTAATAATATGGTATTTATTAGTGTGTTGGTACCTAAATGGTACCTAAAATCTATTTTTCGTTTAATTCATCTACTAAGTCATTAATTTGGTTTAATAATCCCATCAACTTTTCATCTTTATTTAGATATAAATATCTCAGTTCAGATATATCGTATTTTCCTTTATTACCATCTTTAATACTAATACCTAAAAAATGTTCCAAATCATTTTTTTCACTATTAGTAATTTTAATTTTCTTTTTAGCATTATTCTCTATATATTCATTTAAATACTTGTGCTTAGGACTATCCTCATTGTCACAATCATAGATGCATATATTATTTATTCCTATATCGTTTAATATACTAATATACCATGGGATCATTTCTTTGCCATGAGAAATAATACTGCATACATTTTTATTATAATAGTTTTCATAATACTTGGTTAAGTATAAATTAAATAATTCTTCTTCTATAACGCCCTCGCCAATTATAACCGTATTTGAAAACAAAGCTTTATAAATTCCATCAAACATAATTGTTTTAAAATATAAATTGTCCTTATCCTTAATCTTTTTGTACGATTCCATCATTAACATTTCATCTTCATAACATGCAATACCATCTTTTAAATGGTAATAATAATCAGTATTTTTCAAAGGTATAGGATTTAAATCTTTCATCATAATTATTTCACTACTATCTTCAACAAAATATTTTAGTATTTCTTCAGAATGAGTAGCTATTGCAACTTTAATCCCTCTATGTGAAATATTGTTTAATGTTTTTGCAATCAAATAATATAACGAAGGATGTAGATGTGCTTCTGGTTCATCAACTATCAAATATTCATATTTACTGTTATTATCATCTAGAATATTATCAATCATTATCAATTGTCCTAAAACTCTTTCTCCAGATCCAGCTAATTCTTTACTATTGTTATTTGATTTCATGACAAATTCTATTAGACCTTTATATGATTTAACACTATTCTTTAATTCAACGAATATTCTTTCGTTAGAATTGCTTATTCGCATTTTAGAAATTATATTATCTATTACAGCATTAATATCATCTAATCCAATTAGTTCTGTTATCCATTCTATTAGTGTTGTTTTTTCTGCACTATTCTTCATATTTTCATCAGATTTAGTTTCTGATTCTACAAATATAACTTTTCCCGTACATGCTTTAGATAATTGTTCTAATTGATATGTTTTACCCTGGGAATTTGCACCTACAAGTGCAATTCTATTTTTTTTAGGGCTTTCAAAATAATTCTTTAAATATGACATACTACCACCTCTTAAATGTTCCAAATACCAAGTTTACCTTTTATTATTCTGCTATCTTCTATTTTTTTATTATTCTTTAAAACCCAAGCATATCCTGTTCTTTCTTCTTTATAGCCATAAATGGTTGGATTTTCTCCAATTATTCTTTTATTGATTTCACTATTTAATTCCAAACAATCTATGATTTCAACTTCGCCAAGTATCTTAGATGTAGGATATTCTAGATTTAAATGTTTTACTCTATTCATACCATCTTTATCAATACTTTTTCCTGCATGTATTAATATTTTCCCACGATAATTAGTTTTCCAACTTCTAAATTCATACTTTTTGTATCCAGCTATAATTAAAGTTGCCCATGGTTGTTTTAATGTAATAACTTTCATATTTACACCTCAACATTTATTTTATCATAATTTTTTATTTTCGTCTCATTTTTTTAGTCTCTTTTGTTATTTTTATGGTATACTTATTTAAGGTGATAGTATGTTAAGCAAATTTAATACATTTTTAAAATCATTATTATTGGATAGTAAAAATCTAGAAAACAATATAGATTATTTATATAAAAGAAATTCTGGAAGCTATTATACAGGCTACGATTTAGCAAAAAGAATGGTCGATGAATTGTTTTCACAAATAAAAAACGAAGATAATTATAAATTGGAAAGCAAAAAAATATTTGAACCATGTGTAGGAACTGGAATATTTGTATTTGCAATATTACAAAGATGCATTGAAGAAAAGATGACAAAAGCAAAAATTATTAATATTATAAATAACATTTATGTTAGTGATATTAATGAAGAAGCAATAAATTTTTATAAAAATAAATTAACAGCTTTTTGTAATGACATATTAAATTATAAACTAAACGATTCATATTTTAACGAACACGTTTTAGGTTATTTAATTTATAACACTACTGATATTAATTCTAAATATAAAACTCTAAGTGATTATATTGATTTCAAATTTGATATTGTAATAACAAATCCACCATACAAAAATCTTAAAATGGATTCAAAAAAATACAATCAAAATATGTCAAAGGATTTCAAAGATTTTTATTCAATGATTAGTAAAGATATAAAAAGCAGATATCAATATTCTTCTACTGGCATTATCAATATATATAAATTATTTATAGAAGATATTATTTGTAATTATACAAATGATAATGCATTAATATCTTTGCTTGTTGCTAGTACTATCCTATCTGACAAATCCTGTGAATCATTGCGAGAATATATAATAACAAATCACAAAATAATATCTATTACAAAAATTGAAGAAAACAATCCTTTCATAGATGCTCAACAATCATTGTGTACTCTTTTAATAAAAAAGAATCAGAGTTCTGACAAAATATATTTTTCAAACTCTATTGATTCTAAACCATCTATAGTTAATATTAAAAATCTAAAGAAGATTCAAAATGGCAATGCAATATTCCTGTTATCAGATTATGAAGAGAATATATTAGTAAAACTATCAACATTTCAAAAAATAAAGGAATTATGTTTTATAAAAAATCTTCGTGGCGAATTAGATGTCACTTTTGGAAAAAAATTTATATCTAATAACGAAACTCAATATCCATTAATTAGGGGTAGACATATAAAAGAATATTTTTTGGATAATTCTTTTGACGAATATATTGATCCAGAATTTATTTCAACATCTTCTAAAAGCGAATATTTCAAATATGAAAGAATAGCGTGTCAGCAAATATCAAATATGAACAAACAAAAAAGAGTTATTTTTTCATTGATACCTAAAAATCATATATTAGGTAATTCTTGTAATTTTATTAGTGTAGAAGAAAATATTTTTGGAATAGATATTTACTATATGTTAGGATTACTAAATTCAAATGTAATTAATTGGTATTTTAACTTTTTTAACTCAAACAATCATATAAGTAATTATGAAATTGATGAATTCCCTATTCCACTTGAAGGAAAACAAATTAAAGAAATATCAAAATTAGTAAGGGAATATTTAACTAATCATTCTTCTGATACATATGAAAAAATAAATGAGTTGGTCAATGAGTTATATGGGATTGAAGAATATGAATCAAAGGGAAAAGCTAAATCAAAGAAAATCTCTCAAGAATTATTTAACGACTTAGTAAACATTATTCCATCTATAACTATAGAATTATGCAATGATATAATTTTTAAATCCGAGTCAATTGATTCAATATTATTAAACCTTAATTTAGATCTAAATAAATTTGATTATGAAGTTGTATGTGGAATTATTGATAAATATAAAAAAATTAATAATAATGAAATATTAAATCATACTTCATTCAAACTAAGTGATTTAGATTTAGAGATGATTAAAAATGTACCACCTGGTGGTAATTGGCAATATATTCCAAAAGAAACTGTTCAAAAATCTCAAAGATTAATTAAAATAGCAAAAACTGGTGGAAGAACTACTCTATATGGAAGAATCGATTATAATAAACCAGCATATACTATTACTACATATTTTAATAGACCTGGTAACGGAACTTATGTACACCCTGTTCATAATCGAGTTATTTCTGTTAGAGAAGCAGCTAGAATACAAAGTTTTGACGATACATATTACTTTTATGGTAATAAAACATCTCTGTTAAAACAAGTTGGTAATGCTGTTCCTGTTTTATTAGGAAAGGCTATTGGAGATAAAATTGTTAAAAAAACTGGATTTAATAAAAGTTTAGATTTGTTTTGTGGTGCTGGTGGTTTAACGTCAGGATTCAATAAAGCTGGTATTAAAGCTGTAATGGGATCAGATTTTGATATGAGTGCATCTATTACATATAAAATTAACAATCCAGAGTCAGAAATATTATGTGGTGATATTACTGAAGATGAAACAAAAAACAAAATATTTAATTATATAGACAATCACAATGTAGATATAATTTGTGGAGGTCCACCATGTCAAGGTTTCTCACTTGCTGGAAAAAGATTTATCGATGATCCAAGAAATCAATTATTTAAAGACTATATTGCTGTTGTTGAAAAAATACGACCTAAAATTGTTGTAATGGAAAATGTTGAGGGATTATTAACATTTCAAAATGGTGAGATATATCAACAAATAATAGAACTATATCAATCTATGAATTATAAGGTTGAAGGACGTCTTTTAATTGCAAGCGAATATGGTGTACCACAAAAGAGAAAAAGGGTTATAATTATTGCAACAAGAAATGATATCAATGTTGTTCCAGCAGATTTATTTCCTGATAAGACAACTGTAGGGGCTGATAAACAAATAACTGCAGAAAATGCTTTAAAAGATTTAGAAAATGTTGAGTGTTCTACTGATTCAAAATATGATAGCACTTACACTTCGCCTTTCACTAAGTATTTGTTAGAAAAATATAATGATATAAAAAAAGGATAGAATTCAAACTATCCTTTTATTCTGCAATAATTTTACTTTCTAAAGTACCAACAAATTTTTTTAATTCATCGAAAACAATTTTATTGTCAACCTTTTTGTTAATCAGTTCACATATTCTATCAATTGATTTCTTTTCTTTATCAGAAAGATAGTTGTTTAACTTTCTGTTTTCTTTATCATGATAATCATCTAGAGATTCTAGAGATACTCTAACATACCTGCCAAATTCCTTATTTGTTGCCTCAGTCATATTTCTATCTTTCATTGATATAATTTGACCCAATTCATTAAATTCATAATCATATTTAAAACATTCATATTTTGGTTGTAATAAAGTTTCAATTAAAAACTTCTCTCCTAACTCTCCACATTTATGTTTTATATTCCATAGTATTTCCATGTAGTAGCTCATATTCTCTTTTAACATCGATCTGTATTTTTCCATATCCGATGTTTCACTCAAGTGATTTTTTATAAATTCCCAAATCATAACAGAATACCAGCTGATTACACACATGTCATTAAGTTTTTCTATTTCCTCAAGTTCTTTAACATCATTATATAATAATCTATCTCTCTTAGAAGAATTATCACCAGATGACATTTTTCTTAAAACTCTTGAATCATGAACAAAACCAAGTGATATTGGACCAACATGATCTGCTGATGCTCCTTTAAAGAAATCAGAATACATAAACTTATTAGCAGCTTGAATATTACCATCACTCCAATATTCATATGCTCTTCTATCTTTACCATAAGTCCTCAAATTGTCTGCCGAACGGCCTGTATCATTTGTTGATCTACAACATCTATTATATGTATGATATCCATCAAATCTATCAGGAAAGTTTGACATACAACCTGGACCAAGATTTTTACATTTGCCATCCATACACTTTTTTGAACACTCTTTAATTAAGTCATCAACATTTTTAAAATCTATATCAATATTAAATTTTGTTTTTAACATTTTAGTATATTCATCTTCTGATATATCATTTTCTTTAAATTTATCTATTAATTCGTATATTGATGTCAATTCATCAACCTCTAAAAACTCATAATGATTATTAATATAATTTGCAAAATTTTTATTTAAATATATGTACTCAATAGACATTTCTCTGCCACAAATTTGGCATGCTTTAATTTTAGTAGGATGAATTGTGTACATTACTTTTTGATAGCATCCTGGTTCTATTTTGATTCCTAACTCTTGAGCTTTTTTATTTGCCCATTCTTTTCTTTGTTTACCTATTTCACCTTTTGCTGGTGCTATCCAACCATATGAATTTTCACTTTGTTTAATTGGTAATCCTTTATAATTAGGATGATTAATTATAAAATCCATATATTTGATAAAATTAGGATGCCAATTTCTCTCTATACTCATACTACACACCTCAATAATATTTTAACATATTTTTAAAATTTGTAACAACCTCATTAAAAACTTGCAATATTTTTTATTAAGAGTGATTAATACATACGGAGGTATTTATGCTAAGAAAATGTACTGATGAAGATATAAGTGATGAAGAGTGTGAAAAGGTTATTGATCCTTTTTATGAAAACTATGATAGTTATTTAGAAGAATATGTTATTCCTGAAGTTATAGCATTTTATATAGCTAGCTCATTTTATAGAAATGCTATGTGGGAAGCAACTTTTAAACAGCATTTCAATTCTGCTTTTGATACGTTTAATCTTATATGTAAGAATTATAAAAAAATGAAATCTGAAGTTATTAAACTACTTAAATTAAAATATTCTTTAGAAATAATTAACGAGGATCCTTTAGACTTCAAAATAATTGAGTATTAGTGATTGCTAATGCTTTTTTATTGCACTAAAAAAGGCTCACACTGAGCCAATAATTTCATCTTTATCAAATACTCTATTTTCCAAAAAACTCACGGAAAACTTAAAATTGTGTGAATTTGAGTGGGCTGTGGGTGGAGAAAAAAACAATTTTTTAGTATCGTTACCCTAGGGGGGGAGTCTATTGACTTTCAATCATTTTTAATAATTCCTCTTTTGTTATTATTCCCTGTTCAGCTTTCTTATGATGCATAGGACATAATGTTATAAGATTTGTACTATCTAATCTTTTAGAATAATCTTCATCTATTGATACTATATGATGTACTTGTAAGTCTTTATAGTTAAACATGAATGGTGCACCATCATATCCATTTATACATGCCTGACATAAATATTTATCTCTTTTCTTAACTTCTTCTCTTTTCTGTTTCCATTCATATGTACTTCTGAATCTATCACTCTTACTACTCTTTTTATACCTATATGGCCTTTTACATACGATATTAAAATCATGTATCTTTCCACATACACTACAAGTTTTTAACATTGTTTAATAGTTTTTTATCCTTTTGTTCTATTTGTTTATTTTGTTTAAGAAATGCTTTAATATCGTTTTCTACAAATTCTGGTAGATTTCCCTCTTCTAACCACATAAGAGTTTTAAAATAACTATTGCTAGCATGAGAATCAGTTAATTCTTCTACTCCTTTTTTAAAGTATCCATTGTCTTTCATTCTATCTATAATAGCAATAATATACTTTTTATTTACTTCTTTGCATTTATCTTTTAATTGTGAAATTGTAGGAAAGTATTTTGATTCTGATACTATTTCTTTTATAGCATTATTTAATGTTGAATAAGAAACATCACTAAAATATTCAAACCAGCTTTCTAATTGTTCTTGATCCATATTCTTGGAATAACAAGCATTTAGATATTTCATGCACTTAATAAAAGCTAAATGGGTTAATTTCATCTTCTTCACCATTTTTTCTTGCTTCTATCATTTCTTCTAATTCTTTCATAGAAATATCATTTAATGTTTTCTTCTTTACTGGTTGATTATAATAGTTTTCAAACTTATCTCCAAACAAAGTATATGGGTTTAAATGTACTACCATTTTAGTATCTTTCCATTCATCAAATTTCTTATCAATAACTATTTGAAAATCAAGTATTTTATATCCTTTTTCTATCCAATTATTAACAAGACTTTTAATTTTTTCATTTTCCCAATTGTATGAAGAATTAATTTTCTTATTTAAATAATCAATAACATCTTTTACGACAACATCGTTACCAGACAAGATAGTTACATCTTCTCTCTTCTCCACTATATTATTCTTTTCTTCTCTTTTCTTTTCTAGACTATTCTTTTCTTTACTTATCTTATCTTTACTATTCTTATCTATACTATTCTTGGTATCCATTTGGTTTCCATCTGGTATACCATTGGTATCCAACATAATATATTCATTATTATCAGCTATATCTAACCTACTAAATTCATTTTGAAAAATAGTAGGTCTATATCTATCATTTCTAACAGTATTATTTATTTTCCAATGTTTTATGGCAATCACATCAGAATCAAATTTATAAATAAAAGATTTGTCTATTAAAGATTGTAAATCTTCATTTGTAGCACCAACGAGCTTCATATAAGATCTATAGTTTTTAGATAGCCCATCATCATCTGCTAACATACCCATATGAAAATATAGACATTGAGCTTCAGCAGACAGTTCTAAAAAGTCATCACTTGTTGTAACAACCTTATCAAACATTCTTTTTTGAGCCACAATTGTTTCCTTTTAATAAAGATGAAATAAAACTACAATTATTGTTTCTCATAAGCAGAAACCTCTTTTAGATAATTAATATCTATATTGAAATATTTTAAAACTTCAACCATAGGCACCAATCCTCTATTACGAACTTTGGAATCATCTCCATATAATGATATAGCAATTTCACTCCTAATAGCATATGCCTTATTTCTTCCAACACTGCCTATTTTCATAATATCAGTTGCTGATGCCCACTGACTTGATACTACTTGTAATAATTGTTCTGCAGTTAGTTTTTCACTGTTCATTCTTATCACTCTCCTTATTATTTAATAGTGTTTAAACTTTGCTAGACTTCTAATTACAATTTATATTGGAAATAATCATATATAAACCACCTACTTTCTACCTTTGATAACTACATTTTACATTTTAAATGGAATATTGTAAATAGTTTTTGATAAATTTAATTTACTTTTTACAGTTTAAATGTAATTTTAGTTGACTTTAGGGAAAAATCGGTGTATATTGGTAACAGAGGTGATAAGTAATGAATAATAAAAATACTGATCCTAAAATATGCTTTGCTACTAATCTTAAAAGATACATGGAATTAAGAAATGTTAGCAGAAAGAAATTATCTGAAGATATTAATATTAAATATTCTACGATATGTGAATGGTTAAAAGGTACAATGTTACCACGTGCAGATAAAATGGAAATAGTTGCTAATTACTTTAATACAACTTCATCCAGATTATTAGAGGATCCAAATGCTGAAGTATTGGTATATAAATATCCTTTTGTAACTAAAATACCTGATGGCTATACATTAGAACAAGCATCTGACGAATTTTTCTCTGGTTGGGGAGTTATTCAACATGTAAAACAAGTACCTAATCATTATGGATTAACAATTACTCATGAATGTAATCCCATGCAACCTCGTTATGCTAAAGGTGAACCTGTTTCTTTTAAACTTACAAGCTTTGTTTCTGATTATGATTGCGATTACTTAATTAGAAGAAAAGGACATGATGCAGAAATAGTAAGAATCTATGAGGACCAAGAGCCACCTTTTATAGTTGAAGATGATGAAAATGATGATCGTGAAATTATATATTATGTTATGATTCCTGTTTATAATGAAGAAAACAATTATGAACCATATCATACATTTAACTTAAGTGCTGATTATGAAATAATTGGAAAAGCAGAATAAAAAAAGACCTACTGCGCCAACAGTAAGTCAAATTGGATAACCACAAAGTCTAGCAAACTTTAAACACTATTAGATAATAATGTAATTGGGTTTCCTTTTACATTATATCACTTTATTGAAAATCATACAAGAAAGGACGATATAATGGGAGTATATAAAGCCAAAGAAGGCAAAACTAAAGATGGCCGTATCTGGTTCTATAAATTAAGATATCAAGATATGGATGGTAGGAACAAACAATATAAATCAGGAAAATATGCTACTAAAAAAGAAGCAGAAGAAGCCGAACTTGAATTTAGATTAAAAATACATAAACATGAAAATATGGATAAAATAACCATAGATGAAATGATTGACCTTTTTGTAGAGAATAGAACGTCAACGATAGAAGTTAAACCTACTACTCTTTATAACTATGGTAATAAAAAGAATTATTTAAAATGTTTATTAAATGTTAAATTAAAAGATTTTAATATAAATCACTATGACAACTGGAAAAAAGAAATGAACGAATCAAATATATCAACCCGATATAAAAATGACATATTAAAGTTTTTAAAGTCAGTATTGAACTTTGCTATGACATGGTATGATTTCAATTTAAATAAAGTATATTCTAAGATGACTAAATTTAGCAACTCTTCAGATATACCTAAAGAAATGATGTATTTTACTTATGACCAATGGAAACAATTTATTTCAGTTGAAACTGAATTGCAAAAAAAGGTTATGTTTGAAATACTATATTACTGTGGTTTAAGAAAAGGAGAACTCAGAGGATTAACATGGAAAAATATTGATCTTGTAAATAAAACTTTATCAGTAAAAAAGCAGATTACTGATCGTGGTGGTTCTGTTAAAGAGTTTCAATTTTCCACTCCTAAGACTAAAAGTAGTATAAGAACCCTACCACTCAACAAAGTGCTCTTAAACGACCTTAAAATGCTTAAAGAAGAGGTATCTAAAGAGTATGGATTCAATGATGATTACTTTGTTATTGGTGATGCTTTTCCTGTAGCTAGTAATACTATTACATCGAGAAAAAATCGCAACTGTGAACTTGCAGGTGTACCTCAAATTAGGATCCATGACTTCAGACATTCTTGTGCATCTCTACTTGTTAATAATGGTGCTAATATAACTGTTGTTGCTAAATATCTTGGACACACTAAAATTGAAGAAACTTTAAACACTTATACACATCTATTTAACTCTGCTTTAAATGAAGTTGTTGACCTTATTGACAAGCTTGAATAGTATCTAAAATCGTACCTAAAAAATGCATTTTAAAGTAAAACGGTACCTAAACGGTACCTAGCTCTCTTCAGGGAGTTCTGTAGAACTATTATATCCCTTATTTTATCGCACTTTTCAAACAAAAATGAGAGCTTTCGCTCTCTTCAGGGGGAAGAGAGCAATTCAATTCCTAGTATATTTGCATTTAGGATAATTTGAACATCCTGTAAATGGGCCATTTTTACCTGTTCTACCGACTAGATATGCTCCACATAAAGGACATTTATTTTTATCTTCAATTTCATTTTGTTTTTTTAACATTTTGCATTTTATATCATGTTGTTTTCTTTCTTTTTTGTCTATTATATTTATTGATTTAATTTTATTATATATTTCTTCTTCATTAGTTATTATTTGTTTATTATAAGTTTTAATTTTATTTATCAATTTATCTATAGTTACTGTAACATTTGAATTAATTCTTAATTTTGCTCTACTAGTTATACATATTATTGAAATAAACTTATCTTTTTCAATATTTAAAACTTCTTTAAGTGCTAGAATATGACCATAATTTTGATGAACTGGACTATAAAAATACTCTATTTTTTTCTTTGTTCTAAATTGCCATTTTTTATCGTAATCGTTTCCTATTATAAGTCCATTAAGTTGTTTTGTTTCTATTACAAATATTCCATATTTTGAAACAACTACATGATCTATTTGATGAGTATTACCATCACTTGTTCTTATCATTATATCATTAATAGTTTTATATTCCTTACCAAGTTTTTTAAGTTCTCTTTTTGTCCAAAATTCTCCTGCTTTACCTACAAATTTTTTTAAATTTAAATAAAGTATGAACACTAGTATATAAAGGATTACATCTATAATATAAATATATTTTTTCATTTTTGGATTCCTCCTATTTTATTCAATTATATCAAAATGAATATAAAATAAAAAGAGTAATCACTTACCCTTTATCAAATATTTTAATCCATTAAATTATATCCTAGTTTTTCTATTTCTAGTTTTGCAATATCAGATAATTCTCTTTTTTTTAAATTTATTTATTTCATAGAATTCTGCACCTAAAGAATCATCATTTATATCATTTATTGATATATTTTTTTTAATTTCATTTTGATATTTTTTTATTTTATAGAAGAATCCTATATGATGTCCTTGTTCTAATTCTCCTTTATGTGTCCATTCTAGTGTTATTGAGTTTCCATCAAATAATTCATATTCAATAACTTTTATACCTATTTCTTCTTCTAGTTCTCTTATTAGTGTTGTTTCTGGTTTTTCTCCCCATTCTATTGTTCCACCTGGTAAGTCTAGTTTACCATTGTATGGTCCTCCAACTTTTTTTATTAATACTATTTTATCATTTTCTATTATTATTCCATATGCACCAATATGTTTAAATTGTTTCATTTTATCACCACTTCTTTTATATAGATTATAACAAATTTAATATGATTTATATATAGTTTTCTAAAGTTTGTTGCATAATATTTGTTTCTTTATTTAATATATATAATAGATTTTGTATAACCAATAATAGTTGTAAACATTCATATGGTTTAATATTTCTTTTCATCCAACCATGATCTAGCATATTTCTGTTAAATATATTAGGTGACAAAGTAAAATCTTTTGCATGTTCAAATAAATTAGTTAGAATACATATAGTAGAATAATTTATATATTCATTATAATAATCCTCATTAATTAGAAGTTCTTTAAGATTATTTACACCTCTATGCCCAATATTTCTATTTTCAGAATTCATTGATATTAATCTATCTATTATTGCAAATTCCATTGCTGCGCAGCTATAGTATGATTTAGAAACATAATCTTTCTTTGCTTCTTTAAAATATCTCAACAAATTCGAATCAAATTTTAGATATTCTTTTATTTCTTTTTCAATCTTTTTTATCTTTGTATCATCATATATCCCACATATTATTTGATTTACATCTTTTCTGTTGGATATTTTATTAAATAATAAAGTTTTCTCGATTTCGAGTGTTACAACCCAACCATATTTTATTAATTTTTCAACATTTTTTTTAAAAACTGTACTTTCACTTTTATATGGCAATAACGATTTTGCTAATTCTTTTACGTATTTTGTCAATGTATCATTAAAAATACTTTTATAAGCCATATTGGCTATTTCGACCATAGATCGCACTAACGATGCTACTGTCTTTGATAGATTGGAAATTGATTGATAATAAGATAGATTATTTATTCCTGCGATTATTGCTTCATAAAAACTAGTATAGATATCCTTTTTATCATCAAAATTTTTTTCTATTGGATTATTACTTTTTAATAGAGTTGATATGTAGTCATATAATTCGTCATTTTTTAGTTTAACATTCTTATTTAAATCAAATTTTGTAATAATAAGATTGTGCAACGCTTTAATTTTGTCATTTTTTTTGCAATCTTCTAAATAATTATATACATCGTCTAAATCTAAAGTTTTATTATCACTTCTTATTACTAAATAACCGTCTACTTTTTTCATTTAATACCTCCTCACATAAAAAAGAGCAAAAATACTATATAAATAGTATATATTGCCCTTTTTATTCTTCTCTCTTAATTCAATTATAACACACCTTTTTATTTTGTCCAAATCGACAAAAAAGAGAATTAAATTTAATTCTCTATATTACCTTTTTTTAATTTCTTCTTTGATGTATTTAATGAATTCATCTATAGGAAGTGATATAGTTTCATCACTATTATATTTTTTATAACTAATTAGGTTATTATCTCTTTCTTTATCTCCTATTATTATATTAATAGGATTTTTCATTTGATTACTATTCATTATTTTTTTATTAAATCTTTCATCTGAGTTATCATATTCTACTCTTATGTCTTCATTTAGTAATAGTTCATATATTTTTTTACAGTATTCATCATGATATTTTACATTTATTGGTATTATATTTACTTGTACAGGTGATAACCATATTGGTAGTATTCCTTTAAATTGTTCTAGTAGTAGTACTATAAATCTTTCATATGATCCTAGTACTGCTCTATGTACCATTACTGGAGTTTGTTTTTCACCATTTTCATCTATGTAGAATAGTCCAAATCTTTTTGGAGTTGCGAAGTCTACTTGAACTGTTGGTATTTGTATTTC
>CAKJXT010000036.1 GCA_918219625.1 Bacilli bacterium | reverse complement strand
TGAAGGAGTTTTAAAGTATTTTAGAGAGGTATTAGGATGTGATGTTACAGTTGACCCTAATAGTCATTTAATGGGTGCCTTAGGTATTGCGATATTATCTCATAAGAACAGTGATGGTAGAGTATATGATTTAGATATTAAAGATATTGAGTTTAAGACTGTTGGAAATGAATGTGGGGGATGTTCAAATAATTGTGAGATTTTAAGAATTTTTAAGGATAAAAAACTCGTTGATACATGGGGAAGTATGTGCGGAAAATACTAACACTTGTTAGTTTTTTTGTGCTATAATCTATTTGGTGATTGTAATGGATTATGAATTATTAGATTTATATGATTATAATAGAAATTTAACTGGTGAAGTTATCAAAAGAGGAGAAAATATTAAATTAGAAATTCCTGATGGAAGGTTTATTAATGTGGTTGTTATTTTTATTGAAAATAGCCGTGGTGAATTTTTAATACAACATACTTCTTTAGAAAAAGGTGGAGAATATGCGACTACTGGAGGACATGTTAAAAGTGGTTTTACTAGTCGTGAAGGTATTATTACAGAAGTTTCTGAAGAACTTGGTATTGATATAAGTAATCTTGATTTTAAATTGTTTGAAACGGTTAAATTAAATGGTAGAATTTTTGATGTTTATTATTTAAGACATGATTTTGATATTAATAATTTAGTTTATCAAAAAGATGAAGTTGAATCTTGTTCTTGGATGAGTATAAGTGATATTTTAAATTTGATTCATGAAGGTAAATTTAGAAAGAGTAATATTAAGGCAATATTTTCAATTATTAAAGATCATATTAGGGAGAATATATCTTTTATATGCGATAATAGGGAATATTCTAAAATTGATGTAACTGATAGTGATATTGACAATGTTATGACTGTTCTTGATACTGATGATTATGATAATATTGTTGCTTGTTATAACGAAATGGATGATATTATTAATGGCATTGTTATTAATATTGATAATGAATTAAAAGATTTACTTAATAAAAGTAATACTGATGATATAGATGTTAGAATGGATATTTTAAGTAAGATTATGTCTATTAGTAATCGTATTCAAAAAGATATTAATAAGAGTTATTTTATGGGGATGATTAAGAAAATCTACAATAATATAGATGGAGATAAATTGTGTTAGAAAAAATATAATTTTTAGTTTACTTATTTAGTAATATTTGTTATTATATAGGCAAAGAGGGAGTGTTGTTATGAGTCTAGGGGATGCCGGAAAAGAAAGAAGAAAACAAATTAAAAATTTAAGAAATAGAAGAAAAGAACTGTTAAAAAGAGATAGAGGATCACTTAATCAATTTTATGCTGAACAAAACAAAAGAATAAATGAAGAAAATAAAGAAAATGAAAGAACCCTTGTTTATGTAAGATAGAAATAGAAGATGAATAAATATGGAGAGGTGTTATTGATGGTAAAAAAGTTAAGAAGTGTGGCGGATCAAAAAAAACTTTTAAGAAGTAAAAGAAAATCGTTGTTAGAAAGAAGAAATTCATCAATAGAAGGTAGAACCGATACACAAGATAGTATAAAAAAACAAGATGATGAGCAAGAATACATATATGTACTAGAGCCAGTGTATAGTAATTATTCTAGTGCCCCTGTATCGTATAATAGGGTTAAAGTTAAGAAAAAGAAACCTGTGATAGTAACTATATATGAAAGATAAAATTATATAGATAAAAATTGAGAGGTGTTTATGAAAAAAAAGATGAGTCCAAGTGATAACCATAATATGTTAAGAAATAAAAAAATGTTAAAAAATAAACTAAAGTATTTATCAATGAAAGGTAGGCTAATGCAAGCACAACAAGTACAACAAGCACAACAAGTACAACAAGTACAACAACAACTGCCAGAGGAGAAAAATCGAACATATATATTAATATTATATGAAAGATAGAATTGTATAAATATAGAAAGTTGTTAAAAATAATATGAATGAATATAATGATTATTTAGAGTTTGCGAAAGAGATTGCCTTTGAAGCTGGTAAAATAATGAAGAAGTATTTTTATCAGGATAATGGTTCTAGTTATAAAGGTGATAGAACAATAGTTACTCTTGCTGATAAAGAGATTAATTCTTATTTAATTAAAAGGGTTAAAGAACAATATCCAGATCATAGTGTTTTAGGTGAAGAAGAGTCTTTTGATAAATCTTCTAATTATATTTGGGTATGTGATCCAGTAGATGGTACTGCAATGTATGCAAGACATATTCCGATTGCTGTATTTTCTTTAGCGTTAGTTATTGATGGAGTATCTGTTGTTGGAGTTGTTTATGATCCTTTTACTGATAATATGTATACAG
>CAKJXT010000035.1 GCA_918219625.1 Bacilli bacterium | reverse complement strand
TCTCCAAAGTCTTGACTTAAAGCTAGTTTCATATATTTTAGTATGTTTCCATAGACAGTTCTACCTTCTATGACACCATTATGAATTACTTCTAAGTTTTGTTCTAGAAGAATTATATCACTTGATTCCTTAGCAATATCTGTTCCTCCATCTACACTTATTCCTACATCACAACTCCTAAGTGCTGGAGCATCATTTACACCATCTCCCATATATCCAACTGAATGTCCATTCTTTCTTAGAATTGATACAACTCTTTCTTTTTGTAGAGGGTTCATTCTAGCAAATATATCTATTTCTTCTACTCTTTTTCCTAGTTCATAATCATTTAATTCGTCTATTTCTTTTCCAGTTAAAATCTTACTTTCTATTCCAACTGCATTACAAATATTTTTAGTTGCGAAAGCATTATCTCCTGTTAATATTTTGATATTTACTCCGTATTCTTTTAATTTTTTTATTGTTTGTCCAGCTGAAGGCTTTGGTGGATCTAAAAATGCGATTAAACCAATTAATGTAAAGTCTACTTCATCTTCTGCATCATACTCATCTACACCTGTATATTCTGGTTTAACAGCTAGTGCAATTACTTGCATTCCTTCTTTTGCCATTTCTTCTGCTTTTTTATTAACTTTTTCTATTATTTCTTCTGTGATTGGTACTTCTTCTTCATTTATTCTAGCCATATCACATACTTTTACTATTTCTTCTAATGCTCCTTTAGCAATGACTCTAATTTTATCATGATGTGTAACAACTATTGATGATCTTTTTCTCATATAATCAAATGGAATTTCATCTATCTTTTTATAGTTTGATATATCTACATTATGACTTTTAGCATATTGAATAATAGCTTTATCTACTATATTCTTATAACCTGTTCCTAATGAACTATTGACATATGCGCATTTTAGTACATAGTCATCATCTTCTCCGCCTATATTTATATATTTTTGTAGTTCAATATTATTCTTAGTAAGAGTTCCTGTTTTATCAGTACATAACACATCCATAGAACCTAAATTTTGAATTGATTTAATACTTTTAACTAGAGTATTCTTTTTAGCTAATGCTTTACTTCCTTTAGTTA
>CAKJXT010000034.1 GCA_918219625.1 Bacilli bacterium | reverse complement strand
TATTCCTTCTAAGTGATCCATTTCATGTGATAGTACAGTTGACTCAAATCCTTCAAATATTTCTTGGTGTTTATTTCCTTTTATATCTTGATATTCTATTGTAATCTTATATGGTCTTTTTACATGTCCCATATTATTTAGGCAACTTCTACATGCTTCCCAATAGTCTGTTAATCCTTCTCTTTTTATAATAACAGGATTTATAAGTACTCTTTGTTCATTGTGTTGTTTTTCTTCTTTTGTTGTTTTTCCATATTGTTCTTTTTCTACTAGTTCTAGATTTGTATTCTTTAAATATACTATTCTTTTTGGTATTCCAAGTTGTACTGCTGCCATCGCTAGAACGTCATTTTCTTTACAATATTCATCTAATATTTGTATGTCATGTTGTAGTTCTTCGTCATTTAGTTCTACTGGCTTAGATATTTATCTTAAAAATTTTTCATCGTCTTCTATTGTTATTGCTTTTACCATAAGTATTCCTCCTTTTTTTATTATAGCACAAGAAAAGATAATATTAAATATTATCTTTTCTTATTGTTTCAATTATATTTTGTTTATTTACTTTACTAATTGAGTATTTCATTATCATGAATACTACAACTGTTATAAATAATATAGATATTATAATTGATTTAGTTGGTAGTATGTATCCATAGTCTATTTTTCTTGATACTAATTTATATATCATATAGCTTCCAGATAATCCAAGGATTAGTCCTATAAATAAACTTTTCGCTGAATAGAATAGTGATTCTAGAGTTATCATTCTATTGAATTCTTTTTTTGTCATTCCTATACTTTTTAGTGTTGCGAAGTCTTTTTGTCTTAATTCAATATTCGATGTTATTGTATTAAATACTGAAGTTATACCAATTAAAGTTATTACTGTTATAAATCCATAAATAAATATTGAGAACATTAATATAATTGTATTTAGTATTTTTACTTCGTCTGCGATATTTTCAAAATATATGTTATCCATTTTTTCTAATTCTTGTGCTGTTTTATTAGGATTTTTGGAATTTATTAATATTTCATTAAGTTCAACTTCTTCTGTTACATAGTCTTTATTTAATACTAACATCAAGCCAAAACCAAATTTTCCTCCATCTTCTAGCCCAAATTTTGTTTCGTCAGTTATGGCACCTATTTTATATGTGTGAACAGCATTTGAATCAATACTCTCATATTCTATTTCATCATTATATTTATAATTCGTTAATTCCTTATAAATTATTTTTTTATCTTCCATTACAGCCTCTGATTTAATTAATATTGCTTTGTCTTTAATATCATCGTAGTTTGTACCTATTTCATTTGCATATTTTTCAAATGTATTATTATCTACTATGTATGTATCTATAAATACTCCTTTAATTTTCTTTGTACATTCTTTTGAATTTATATCTTTATATTCAACACATATAGGCATTATTATTTTATCAAATTTAATTTTACTTGTATCTTTTAGTATATATGTGCCTGATTCTTCTTTTGGAATATAATTAATGTATGCTTCATCAAGATTTGTTATTTTATTTACATCGAAGCTTTCTAAAATTTTAGATTCACTATCTCTTTTTGGTATTACTATCATATTATATGATGAGTCTGCATATTCTTCTTTGATAAGTTTTAAACCATATTCTATGAATGTTGATACAGTGATGAATGCGAATATACTTACTGTTAAAGATATAATTGTTACCCTATATTTTCTTTTGCTTCTTTTTAAATTTTTATAAGATAATACTCCTCCTATTTTAAATATTTTTTTAATAATTTTTGGAGTTTTTAATTTTATTTTTTTACTGTCTAAGTTATCTGAATTTACTATATTCTGTATTGGGCTTACTTTACTTGCTTTTATTGCGCATGATATTATTGATAGAAATATCATTATAATTCCAACTGTTATAGCCAATATGATTGGAATTATCGAAAATTTATAGTCTAGTGGCATTTCTTCAACTATCATTCCTGTTTTTCCTAGCATTGAATTTACTATTTGGGCCAAAATATATACTACGCTAGTTCCTAATACACATCCTATTGTAATACCAACAAATCCTAATCTTCTTGCTTCGTATAAAACCATTTTTCTTATTTGTTTTTTTGTTGCTCCTACACTTGATAACATTCCGTATGTTTTTTGTTTTTCTGTTGTTGATATTGTGAATGAGTTTCTTATTGAGAATATTGACGTAACAAGTATAATTAGCAATGTTATTCCAATCATCCCATACAGTAATTTAGTTGTTGTATCTCCAAACGCTCCAACTTCCCATTTGAGTATATCATTAATAACTTTATATTCATATTTTGCTTTTTTTGTTTGATTATTCTTATATGGATTAATTCCTAATAGTTCTTCAAAGTCTTTTTTACAATTTTTTGGATTTTTTAATGTTAAGCTCATATTTATTTTTTCTGAATTTACATTTGTTGTTATTAATGATGTTTCTGGAAAGACATATGATGTAAATATTCCTGATATTGTAAATTTATATTCTTTTTGATTCGAATCAATTTGTGGGTTTTGTTCTATATTTATTTCTGGTTCATTTTCTATTTTAGCAGTTATTTCATCGCCTATTTTATATTTTAAATTGTTTGCAAGATTTATTCCTATTAAAACTTCATTTTCATTTTTGGGAAAATCTCCTTCTATTATTTTTGTTTTGAAGTAATCTAAAGTTTCTCTGTTCATTGAATATACATCTGAATAAGTATCTTTTTGTACGGATACACCTAAATCATTTATAACTTCATAATGATTATAGTCATTATTTATTTTTAATTCCTCTACTTGTTCATTTGAAATACCAAATAGTATTATATGAAAGTATCCTATATTATTTTTTACAGTTTCAAATCCAGAATTTTTTATTGTTACAGCCAAACCTCCTACTGCTGTTATTAGGGCTGTTGCTAGTATTATTCCTACTAGTGTTCCTAACGTTCTTTTTTTATTTAATTTTAGTTCTCTTTTCGTCAATTTTTGTAATATGTTCATTCAACACCTTCTAATTATCTATTTGTTTATATTCAATTATGTTACAAACCCAAAAAAATACAGTAATTGTATTTTTATTGGGCTATGTTATAAAGATTAAATATTATCTTTCCTAATTGTTTCAATTATATTTTGTTTATTTACTTTGTTTATTGAGTATTTCATTATTACAAATACTACAATTGTTATAAATAGAATTGATATTATGATTGCTTTATATGGAAGTACATATCCGAAGTCTATTCCACTTGATAGTAGTTTATATACAGCATAACTACCTATTAGTCCTAGTATTATTCCTATTACTATGCTCTTGAATGAATAGAATAGTGATTCTAGTGTTATCATTCTATTGAATTCTTTTTTTGTCATACCAATACTTTTTAATGTTGCGAAGTCTTTTTGTCTTAATTGCATATTTGATGTTATTGTATTAAATACTGATGTTATTCCTATTAGTGTTACTACTGTTATAAATCCATATATGAATATAGAAAGTATTAGTATCATTGTTTTCATTGATTTTACTTCTGACGCTAAATTGTTTACAAATATATTATCTATTTCTTTTAGTTTTTTTCCAACTTCTTCTGGATTTTTTGCATTTAATAGTATTCTTTCTATTTCTGTTTCTTCTTTGACATAGTCGTTATTTACTATTAATATTAATGTATCACTGTATTGTCCTTCTAGTCCATATGATCTTTCTTGTGTTACTGCGCCTATTTTGTATGTTTGTTTATTATTTCCATATAAACTTTCTAAAGTTATTTCATCATTTGTTTTATAACTTGATAGTTCTTTGTATGTTATTTTTTTGTTTTCTTCTACTGGTAGTGTATTTATAAGTATTACTTTATCTTTAATATTTTCATAGTTTGCATTTATTTTGTTTGCATATTTTTTAAATGTATTATTATCTAATATATATGTCATTGCGTATGCTCCTGTTTTTTCATTTATACATTTATCTGTTTCAATATCATCTATCATTTCATATTCAATACAGAATTTTGTTATTAAGTTTTTATATTTCATTTTACTTGTATCTTGTATTATGTATGAATATGATTCTTTATTAGTTGGTACATATTGTATATATGATTCGTCTAGGCTTGCGATTTTATTTAGATCTGATTTGTTTATTAATTCATGCTTACTATTTCTTTTTGGTTGTACTGAAATATTATAGCTTACATCCATGTATTGTGTTTTTACTATTTTTAGTCCATATTGTATAAATGATGATATTGTTATAAATACAAATATGCTTACTGTTAATGATATTATTGTTACTCTATATTTTCTTTTGCTTCTTTTTAGATTTTTGTATGATAGTACTCCTCCTATTTTAAATATACTTTTTATGTATTTTGGAGTTTTTAGTTTTATTTTTTTACTTTTTAGGTTATCTGCATTTCTTAGATTTTGTATTGGAGTTACTTTACTTGCTTTTATTGCACATGTTATTGTTGATAGGAATATCATTACTATTCCTATTATTGCTGCAAATATAATTGGTATAATTGAAAATTTATATACAAACATCCAGCCTTCATTAAATAGATCTGCTCCACTTGCGATTGCATTTATTATATGTGTTAATAAAAATGTTACTAGTGTTCCAAATAGACATCCTATAGTTATTCCTATTAGTCCTAGTGTTCTACCTTCATATAGTACCATTTTTCTTATTTGTTTTTTTGTTGCTCCTACACTTGATAGCATTCCATATGTTTTTATTTTTTCTGTTGTTGATATTGCGAATGAGTTTCTTATTGAGAATACTGATGTTATTAGTATTATAGCTATTACTATTCCTACCATTGTATATAATACTTTTAGTGTTGCATCTCCGAATGATCCAACTTCCCAGTGAAGTAAGTCTCTATTTATATAGTATTCATATTCAATTTTTTCTGCTTCTTCTCTATTGTATGGATTTTTTCCTAGTAATTCTTCAAAGTCTTTTTTATAATTTTTTGGATTTTTTAGAGTTAAGTACATATCTATTTTTTCTGAGTCTATGTTTGTTGTTATCATTTTGTCATAGTCACGAATTATTCCTGATATTGTAAATTTATAATGTTTTGGATTTATTATTTGTGCTGTTTCTGGATCAATTTCTTGTTCATCTATTGTTCCTGGATTAACTTCTATTACATCACCTATTTTGTAGTTAAAGCTATTTATTATTGCTTCTCCTACTAAAACTTCTGTTTCATCTTTTGGAAAGGCTCCTTTTGTTATTTTTGTTTTTAAGTAATCTGAAGTTTCTTTGCTCATTGAATATAGATGTGGATATCTTGCATAGTCTTCTGTTTCTTCTTTTGATATTCCTAGGTCATTTACTATTTCATAATGACTATAATCTTTATTTAGTTTTATTTTTTCTGAGTCTTGTTTTGATATATCAGATAGTTGTATATGATAGTATCCTGAGTCGTTTTTTTCTCCTTCTACTAGTGTATTTTGTAGTGTTATAGCCATACCTCCTACTGCTGTTATTAGTGCGGTTGAAAGTATTATTCCAATAAGTGTTCCTATTGTTCTTTTTTTATTTAGTTTTAAGTCTTTCTTTGTAAATTTTTGCAATATATTCATTTTAACACTCCCTAAACTATGTGTCCATCTTCAATTTCTATAATTCTGTCTGCCATTTTAGCTATTTCCATATTGTGTGTAATCATTATTATTGTTTGTTTGTATTCTTTATTTGTTTTTCTTAGTAATTCAACTATTTCATCACTTGATTTTGAGTCCAAGTTTCCTGTTGGTTCGTCTGCTAGTACGATTGCTGGATGAGTTATAAGTGCTCTTCCTATTGATACTCTTTGTTGTTGTCCTCCTGATAATTCACTTGGTAGATGTTTAATTCTTTTTGTTAGTCCTAAATTATTTATTATTTCTTTTAGGTCTTCTTTATCTACCTTTCTATTGTCTAGTTCAAGTGGTAGAGTTATATTTTCCTCTACGTTTAAGATCGGTATTAAGTTATAGAATTGATATATAAGTCCAACTTGTCTTCTTCTAAATATAGCTAGATTATCATCTGATAGTTCATATATATCCTTCCCATCTACATATACCTTTCCTTTTGTTGGTTTATCTACACCTCCTAATAAGTGTAGTAATGTTGATTTTCCTGATCCTGATGCTCCTACGATTGCTAAGAATTCTCCTTTTTCAACACTGAATGATACATTGTCTAGTGCTACTACTTTATTGTTCCCTTCTCCATATATCTTTGTTAAGTTTTCTACTTTTAAAATTTCCATATTTTTCTCTCCCTTCTCTTTAAGTATATTTCACTAATGTTACAGTAAAGTTACAAAATTAAAAAAAATTGTAACTTTTGTTACAATTAGTCTTTTTTGAATGGATTTATGTTTTTTAATGATTCCCATTTTTCTTTTATATTATCACCAATTTTATCGACTTTAATGTCTACTGATGATATTTTTTCTTCTACAAAATCTATTTTTTCTTTTGTTGGTTTTATAAATGTATTATTGAATTTTATATATAATGTTAAAATTATAGTTATTATTAATCCATATTTTATTATTTTTAGTGTTGTGTCTATTTTCTTTTTTGTTATTCTTTTCTTTTCTTGTTTTTCTAAGAATTCAACTTTTTGTGTTAATTCGTCTATTTTTTTTATTAATTCTTCCATATATTACTTCCTTACTAAAAAAGAATCAAATGATTCTTATTTGAATAATAGTTTTCCAACTAATATTAATGCACATGCACCAACTACAGCTGGTATGATTGCACCAACTGGACCAGAGATTTCAATTCCAACTGCATTTAGTATAACTGGGCCTATAATTCCGCCTATTACACCGATTATAATGTTTCTTATAAGTCCGCCTTTACTTCCCAATAAAATACTAGCAATCCATCCAGCAATAGCACCTATAACTAAAGCAGTTATAAGTTCTCCTAAAGTCATTCCTAACATAGTCATACCTCCTATATAAATTATAGCACATATTTTTGTATTTTAAAAGAAGAGATTTCTCTCTTCTAGTTATTTGATAGTTTATTTAGTGTTTCTTTTATTGTAGTTTGTTCTACATCTTTTACGTTATACCACCCGTATTTTGTCATTTCATCGTATGTGTTCGCTTGATTTGTTTGAGTATTATTTAATCCT
>CAKJXT010000033.1 GCA_918219625.1 Bacilli bacterium | reverse complement strand
ATTATTTGAATTCAACTGTTGCGCCAGCTTCTTCGAACTTAGCTTTTAATTCGTTAGCTTCATCCATTGAAACGTTTTCTTTGATGTTTCCACCATTGTCAGCGATAGCTTTAGCTTCTCCTAATCCTAATCCAGTAATTTCCTTAATTACTTTGATTACAGCTATCTTGTTAGCACCAGCACTTGTTAATACTACATTAACTGTACTTGGAGCTTCTTCAGCAGCAGCTCCTGCTACTGGTGCAGCTACTGCTACAGCACTTGGATCTACACCAAATTCCTCTTTCATTGCGTCTACTAATTCTTTTACTTCTAAGATTGTCATTTCTTTGATTGAAGCGATTATATCACTTGTACTAATTTTTGCCATTTAAAATTCCTCCTTTAATTATTTATTTTCCTCTAATTTTTTTGCATGTAAGTCTAAGCATATTGCCACATTCTTAACATGTTCCATAAGTCCAGCAGCAAACATTGTAAGTAATGTATCTCTGCTTGGTATTGAAGCATATGTTTTTAATTTTGCTTCATCTGCAACTTCACCATCAACAATACCTACTTTTAATTGTAGTGCTGGATGGTCTTTTGCGAAGTCACTTAATGTTTTGATTGGAGCTATTGCGTCAGTTCCAAATGCGATTGCTTTTGGTCCTCCTAATTCTCCTAAATCGATTTTAAGTGAATCCATTGCTCTTTTTGTTAAAGTATTCTTGTATACTTTATAATCAGAACCAGATTCTCTTAATTTTCTTCTAAGCTCATTTGTTTCTGAAACTGTTAATCCTTGGTATTCAAATAATACTGCTGTACTAGATTCTTTTACCTTGTTAGCTATTTCTTCAACAACTTTTGCTTTTCCCTCGATTATCTTAGCGTTTGCCATTCTTTCGCCTCCTTATTATTTTTACCGTAACAAATAAGCCTTACTATAGACAGTAAGGCTTTTAAAGTATCTAACTTAAAAGTTCCTCGGTAGGAAATATTAAGTGTTTCCACTCCTACTGTCTACGGTACTATTTTTTGCAACGAATTAATTTTAACATATTATTTTTTATTTGTAAAGACTAATTTAACTCATTTAAATCAATTTTTACACCAGGTCCCATTGTTGATGAGATTGTTACATTCTTAATGTATGATCCTTTTACAACTGATGGTTTAGCTTTTAAGATAACATTTACGAATGCATTTAAGTTTTGAAGTAAAGCTTCATCAGTGAAACTTGCTTTTCCTATTAATGCATGTATGTTACCATAAGTATCAGTTCTGTATTCAACACGACCTTTTTTAACGTCTTCAACAGCTTTTTTAACATCCATTGTTACTGTTCCTGTTTTAGGGTTTGGCATTAATCCTTTTGGTCCTAAGATTTTACCAATTTTTCCTAATGCAGGCATCATATCTGGAGTAGCAATTAGAGTATCAAAATCGAACCAGTTTTCTTTTTCGATTTTTTCTATCATATCCATATCACCAACAAAGTCTGCTCCAGCTTCTTTTGCTTCAGTAGCTTTTGGTCCTTTAGCTAAAACTAATACTTTTTTAGTTTTACCTGTTCCATTTGGTAATACGATAGCTCCTCTTAATTGTTGATCTGCTTTTTTAGTATCTAGGTTTAATCTCATAGCTATTTCTATTGAAGAATCAAACTTAGTTACAGCTGTTTCTTTTACTAACTTAACAGCTTCTTCTTTTGTATAAGCTTTATTCTTTTCTATTTTAGAAGCAGCTTCTACATATTTCTTTCCTTTTTTCATTTTTACCTCCTGTGGTTCTAGCGGATATTTTCCTTCCACATAGTTTTACTATGTATTAATCTTTAATTTCAACACCCATATTAAGTGCAGTACCTTCAACTATCTTCATAGCCTCTTCAACAGTATATGCATTTAAGTCTGGTAGTTTAATTTCAGCAATTTCTCTTAATTGAGCTCTAGTAATGCTTCCAACGATTTCATTTTTACCTTTACCAGATCCAGCTTTAATCTTAGCAAATTTCTTGATTAATTCTGCAGCTGGTGGAGTTTTTAATACGAAGTCGAAAGTTCTGTCTTCATAAACAGAAATAACTACTGGTATGACATCTCCCATCTTGTCTCTTGTTGCATCGTTGTACTTTGTACAAAATTCTTGTAAATTAATTCCTGCTGGTCCAAGCACTGTTCCTACTGGAGGAGCTGGTGTTGCTTTTCCTGCTGGTATTTGTAATTTAATTTCTTTTGTAACGTTCTTTTTTGCCACGAAAAACACCTCCTAATAAAATTCTTTTTCGTGAGTGGTTATAATGCTTTGTACATAATCCGCAATAGGCACAAATCATAGATAAGCTCCCACTAAATCTATATTAAAATAAATATAGCCATTTAATAATATCACAAAATTTCTCAAATATCAATTGTTTTTTTATGATTTTTCAATTTGTGATAGTTCTAATTCGACATTTGTTTCTTGTCCAAATAAGTCTAGGCTTACTTCAAGTAGTCCAGTAGCTGAATCAATATTTTTAATTTTTCCATACATTCCAGCGAATGGTCCACCGATTACTTTTACTGTATCGTCTACATTTAAGTCTGTATTTACTTCTAGTCTACTCATTCCCATTTGATTTAGTATTTTATCTGCTTCTTGTGGTGTTAAAGGGAAAGGTTTAGCTCCTTTACCTGATGAACCAATAAATCCTGTTACGCCTGGAGTATTTCTTACTATAAACCAAGCTTCATCATTCATTATCATTTCAACTAATATATATCCTGGAAACATTTTTTTGATTTTTTCTTTTTCTTTTCCATCTTTTATTTCTATTTCTTTTTGTTCTGGTACAACTACTCTAAAGATATAGTCTTCCATACCCATAGTACTTGCACGCATTTCTAGTTTTTCTTTTACCTTATTCTCATGTCCTGAATAAGTGTTAACTACATACCATTCTTTTTGCATTATTTCATTAACTCCTTTATACCCATTATAATTAAATCACTTGCTGTAAAGAATACAAAGAAGAACAATATGATTGATAGTGTTGCGATACTATATTTAATCATATCTTTTCTGTTTGGCCATTTAACTTTCTTTAATTCTTGTTTTAGATTTTTAAAAAATTTCTTCATATAGACTCCTTTAAATTTTTTCAAAATAAAAACACCTGTTTCGTGTCTACATAAATATTAGCACGTCTTTGGTGTTTTGTCAATTATTTAATTGATTATTCTTTTACTATTTTAATTACAATTCTTTTTTCTAATTCATTAATTGCATTTACTGCTAATCTATCTCTTACTATTTTAATTTTATTTTGTTTTATTAGTTCATCTATTCTATAACTAAAAATTATTTCACCATTTATTCCACCTAAGTCATGTTTTTCTCTTTCTCTTATCATTAAATCAACAATAAATCTTATTTCATCAACTTCTTCATATTTAGATAATTCTTCCAGTATTGTTTTGTCTAGAAATCCATAGTTCACTGATTTTAATTTTTTATTATCTATTATTCTTAAGTCTCCATTTTCTTTTTCTAATTTTATCCATTCTTTTGATATATCAATTATTTCTTCTTGTGTTAATTGCTTTTCGAATTGTAAAAGTTCTTTTATTTCATTAGGAGAAAAACATCCAAGACTCCAATATGGTCCATACTTTAATTTGTCATTCTTTGGTATTGTTCCAACATTTATTATGTTTATTTTTATTTCTTTATTCATCTTATTTATTAAATATATTACAAAGAGAAAGAAACTATAATCTTCGCTATCAAGTGATGAAAACCATATTCTTACAATATTATTGCATTTCAATTTATTTTTTAAGTTTTCTATTTTTCCTTTTACATCTATCATTGCATCACAAGTTGTCTTAATTTCCGTGCTTTCCAAGTCTTTAATTGAACCAACATTTAAAAGAAGTGCCATCTCAATTATATTTTCTTTCTTAAAAAGTTTGGACCTTTTTAAAACTCCATATTCACTCATTCCATTTACTATCTCTAGCATAGGCTCACCTTCTTTGATTATATATTATCCTACACAAGATCTTTTCATTTTCCTGATTCTTGCTTTTCTTTCGCTTTTTGTTTCATGTTTCATCTGTCCTTGCTTATCATCTAATGTGTCACCAAGACTTGTTAAAACCACCATTGCGTCATCCAATATATCAGTTGTTCTTCTTTTTACAGCAAATTCTCTTATTTTCTTAAATAAAAATAATAGTGTTTGTTTTTTCAAAACTATTCCTGTAGAGGTTAAATCTTCTATTGGCACGCGTATCATACCATCAACTCTTGCAAAACTCAATGTTCTATACCTATATATTTCTTCATGAATAAAAATAAATCTATCACAATCATCGTTGAATCTTTCTACCTTACTAGTTAGTGGCATTATATATCCATATTTTTGATTTTCTTCTTTTTCAAACAAGAATATACATGGTCTGTCATTTTTTTCATCAATATGGCCTGATGAGAATCTTAAATGGCTTGTTGTTACAATTGTTCCTGTTATCATTTTTATCTGCTCCTATCGTATATTTTTTTATATATTATATTAATTGTTGGATAGTATATTATTAAAAAGACAATTACTGTTATATATCCTATTAGAGAAGTCTTATTAAAAATCCTACTTATTATTAAGAAAACTAATAATACAAATGTTGGAATGCATAAACCACCAAATTCAAATGTCGCTTTTCTTATACTGTTCCCAAGTACGTTTTTTCTTATCGATTTTATATTTGTTATAAAACATACTAATGATGTAAAAAACACTAGTGAATTAGCATAAAGTAACATTTGAATATCTTTTGCTATAAAACTTGATAACAACCAAAATATTTGTATTATTATACATACTTTCGCTAATGCATCTGAATATATTTCATTATTAATTTGTTGTTCTCTTTCATCTTTTTGATTATTATTAAATATTTCATTATTATTAAATATTCCGTCTAATTTATTATTTTTTTTCATTTTCATCCTCCCAAAATAAATCGTCTAGTTTTTTATCTAATATCTTACAAATCTTAATGCAAAGATTTATAGTTGGATTATAGTCTCCTTTTTCTATTGCTATTATAGTTTGCCTAGATACGCCTGCTTTTTCTGCAAGTTCTTCTTGCGATAAGTCTTTTAAAACTCTCGCACTTTTTAACTTAACATTCTTCATTTTGCCTCCTTACGCCAATAATATAATATAATTTTTACATAATGTCAAGTATATTTTACTTTTTTTATTAAAAAAGAAATTAAACTTTCTTATTTAGTTTAATTTCCAATTCTAATTCATTAGTTATTACAGTTCCTTCTGGTATATTTTGTTCTGTTACATATCCTTCTCCTATAATATTATATTTTATTTTTAGATAGTCTAATAAATATTTTGTCTCTCGTTTTGACCAATTTGTCATATTAGGCATTTTGAATTCGTTTCCATTTGTTATTAATATTATTCTATCATTTGTTGTTATTTTTTGCTTTGGATAATAATCTACTATTGTATCTCCATTACCTATTGTTATAACATTTAAGCCTTTTTCTATTAATTTTTGTTTTGATCGTTCTATATCTTTATTAATATAGTTTTCTAGATCATAGTTTTCTATATTTGTTTTTTCTCTTTGCTTTGTATTAATATTTTTATATTTTGCTATATTTTTTATTAGACTTACTACAGAGTCTGATATTGCGACTGTATTTCCATAGTTAGGTTTTTTTATTGCCGCATATATAATTATTTCAGGATTATCCTTAGGAAACATTCCCGCAAATGAGTATATATAGTCATTTGCGCCTGTTAAATATCCACCATTTTTTTCATCGTATAATTGAGCAGTTCCAGTTTTACCGATTATATCTAAGCCATCTATTCTATATCTTTTTCCTGTTGTTCCCTCATTATTAGCATTTACAACATTGTACATCAAATTTTTCATGTAATTTACTGTATCTTTTGATACAAGTTGTTCTGTTTCTTCTATACTTCTAGTATATAATGTTTTTTCTGTGTTCGAGTCTACTATTTTTTCAACTATGTGAGGTTTTAACATTTTTCCATTATTACTTATTATTGTTAATCCTTGAAGATGTTGAATTGGTGTTGTAAGTATCCCTTGGCCAAAGCCTGCATTTGCTACTTCTATTGGATATTTAAATGTCAATTTTTTAGATAGTTCCCTTCCAAGTTCAATTCCAGTTATATCATCAAATCCATATTTTTGAAAACATTCTTTTAATTGTTCTTTTGTTACTATTATATTTACGATGTTAGCTATTCCGACATTACTTGAGTATTCAAATCCTAAATCGTATGTGATATTTCCCCAACCATATCCACTATTCCAATCTTTTACTGTATCGTCACCTATTTTATATTTTCCTGACGTAAAAGTCTTATTTCCATCATATTTTCCCGATTCTAATGCGCACATATATGTATATATTTTCATTGTTGAACCTGGTTCAAACAGGTATGAAGCCAAAGGATTTTCGTAGTTTGTTATATTTTTTATATTTGGATCAAATGATGGCGTTGACGAACTTCCTAGAATATCTCCCGTTTTTGCATCCATAACTGCCATTACCATCCATTCAGGATTGTATTTTTCACTATTCTCTTTTACTGCTGTTTCTATAAATCTTTGTATATTTGAGTCAATTGTCAAATATATATCATTCCCGTTTACTGGATTTGTTCTTATTTCTGGAGTGTCAGGTATTTTATATCCATTTAGATCTCTTTGATATTCTTCGTGCCCATCAATACCTTTTAGTTGATCATCATATTTTGATTCTATTCCCATTTCACCAATTATGCTGCCATCATCATTTTTCTTAGCATATCCTATTGCATACGAAGCAAAGTCGCCATTTGGATAGTATCTTTTTTGATCTTCTATAAAATCAATTCCTGGTAGTTCTAAAGCTTCTATTTCTTGTTTTTTTAATTCTGTTATTCCTCTTCCACCTGGACCTAATTCCACTTGATATGCATTTTGGCTCATTAAGTTTGTTAATTTTTCTACTGACATATCTAATATTGGAGATAGTTTATATGCAGTGTATTCAGGATCTTGTACGTGTTTAACTGTGCTTGATGAACCAGTTCTTTTTGGAGATAGATAGGCAATTACTGTGTATGATGTTACATTTATCGCTAAAGGATTTCCGTCTCTATCAAATACACTTCCTCTTTTTGCATATATTGTATTTGATGTTGTATTTCTATTTAATGAGAATTCTCTCATATTTATTCCATATACTGTTTTAAATGTAGACAGTCTTATTAATTGCAAAAAAAGTGCAAAAATAAAAACAAGAAAAAAGGCATAAATTTTCTTGGGTAATTTCCAATTTTTTTTCCTATTTCTTGTTTTCATGTAAGCACCTTCTACTCGTTAATTATTATAATGTTTTCATTATTATACGCTAAACCCATATTTTTTACAATATTATTAACATAGTCAAAAGATGTTAGTTCATTAACTTGCATTGTTAATGATTCATTTTTCTTTGATTGAGTTGATACGTCTGATTTTAATTTTTCAACCATAATGTTTAAATTTCCAATACTAGCACCGCAAAAAATTTTCACAAGAAAAGTAGAGCAAAGTGCTAGTACTGCACATGTGTATAGTAGTTTTTCACCTTTAGATATTTTTAATTTTCTTTTCTTCTTGCTCATACTATCTTACCCTTTCTATTACTCTTAATTTTGCGCTTCTAGCTCTTGGATTTTCTTCCAATTCATCTTTTGATGGTTTTATATTTGCTATTATTTTGTATTTTGGCAAATATTCTTCTGGTATTATTGGAAGATTTTTCATATTTTTATCTATATCAGATACACTTTTAAATATGTCTTTACATATTTTATCTTCTAATGAATGAAATGTTATTACACATATTCTTCCATTTATATCTAGTAGTTCTAAAGCATCTTTTAGACTTTCTTCGAACACTTCTAATTCTTTATTAACTTCAATTCTTATTGCTTGAAATACTTTTCTAGCTGGATGTTTTTCTCTTTTATATTTTTCTGGGACTGAGTTTTTTATTATCTCAACTAGTTCTAGTGTTGTTTCTATAGGTTTTTGTTCTCTATTTTTTATTATATTTTTAGCAATACTTGTTGCGTATTTTTCTTCACCATAGTTTATGAATATTCTAACTAAGTCTTTATATTCATAGTTATTTATTAATTCATAAGCACTAAAACTTTGTGTTTGATCCATACGCATGTCTAGTTTTGCATCTTTATGAAATGAGAAACCTCTATAGTCTTCATCTAATTGCGGACTTGATACCCCAATGTCATAAAGTATTCCATTAACCGTTTTAATATTTCTTTTTTCTAATTCTTTTTTTATGTTTTTGAAATTCGATTTTATTATTTCGTAGTTATCGGATATCTCATCCAGACGATTTCTGCTTGATTTTATTGCTTCATCGTCTTGGTCAAAGGCGAAAAGAAAACCCCTTTTTATTTTCTTTAGTATATTGCTACTATGCCCGCCATATCCTAGTGTGCAGTCTACAATCACACTATCATCTTTCAGATTCAAATATTCGAGGCATTCATCTAGTAAAACACTTTTATGCATAATCCCTCCTATATATTTGTTCCGAATAGGTTATCAGCTATATCTGACAAGTCATCAAGTTTTTCATTCATAAATGTATCCCATAGATTTTTGTCCCATACTTCTAAGTGATCATTTACTCCTATTATTACGCAGTCTTTTTCTAAATTTGCATATTCTATAAGTGGTGTGTTAATTTTTACTCTTCCTTGCTTGTCAAATTCGCACATACTAGCACCGGATAAAAAGAATCTCATGAAGTTTCTTGCATCTTTTGTGTTAGGTAATTCTCTATACTTGCTAATGATATT
>CAKJXT010000032.1 GCA_918219625.1 Bacilli bacterium | reverse complement strand
TATGCTTTTTGTTTGGATAGTCAACATATTTTTTATGAAGGTAAATACAATTTAAATTCAAATTTAGATTATGATGCTAAAAAGATTGAAAATGTGATTTTAAATGCATATTTAACTGGATTAGGCACTGATAAAAATGTTTATGGTATATCTAATGATGAATTATATGAAATTACTCAAATGGCTGTGTGGTATGCATCTCATGGTACTGGTACAGATGGTATGTTAGAGAATGATACATATATTAATTGGCTTAATCAAGAAGGTTATGAATATAGAAAGACTATTTATAATGAATTAAGAACTGTTGTATCAGATATTTCAAAACCATCAATTAATATAAAAAGTAGTCAGGGTGATAATAAAGAGTTTTTAACTGCATCAGCTAAGAAGGATAATTTTGGTTCTGGTCAATTTGTAATTGATGGACCTGAAAATTTAACTTATACTGTTAGTGTTGATAGTAAAGCAAGTTCTAAAGGTGCTTGTGTATTATATAATGGTGTGTGTAAGAAGACTCAAGAAATTTCTGCTGGCAAGAATTTTAGATTGCGTGCAGATTATGTTGAAAATCAAGATGTAAATGTTGTTGCGACTATAACTACAAATGATTATTTAACTGGTTATACATTTAATTTATATCAACCAGAGGTAATCGCTAATAATCAAAATGCGGCTGTATTTATACCAGTTTTTGATAAGTATGAGGGTAAGATAAGTGCAACTGGCAGAGATGATGTTAAAAAAAGTACACCAAGTAATCTAACTGTATCCAAGAAGGATGTAACAACAGGTAAAGAAGTAAAAGATGCGTATTTGCAAATATTTCAGATTGTAAATGGTGAAAGAGGAGACAAACCTGTCTATGAATGGACTTCAAATGGTAAGGATTATGTTATAACTGATATTAAACCTGGAAAGTATGTTTTAATTGAAGTTTTACCTAATCCAAATTATGAGCCTGATATGATTATTGAAGGCAATAAAATGTCTGAATATAAATTTGATATTTCAGAAGGTCAAAATACTAAGATTGAAGTATATAATGAATTGAAGGCAAAAAAGGTTGATGTTCCTAATACTGGTGTTAATTCTGCAAGCACATATATAATGGGTGGTTTTGTGATGTTAATAGGTGCAGGAACTGTTGTTGTTGCTAAAAAAAAGGAAAATATATAAGAAGCTAATTGTTGGCTTCCTTTTTTATTAAAAAAAAACTTGACTTTTTTATTCTTTTGTATTAGAATAGTCAACCATGTCAATGAATTTTGGGGTTTTTTGACAAGGGGGAGGAAATTATGAAAAAATTTATTAAGGTATTAATATTTGTAGTAATGTTATTTGTAGCTACAAGTGTTAAAGCTGACAATCTTGTTATAGTAGCAAAAAATGGTGAATCATATTTTGAAGGCTTAGGTCCAATTACTGTAAAACATGTTAGAGGTAATGAGAGTATTTATGCTTTCTGTTTAGATAGTGTTAGACCTTTTGTTTCAGGTACTACATATTCTAGTACTTTACCAATTAAGGATTTACCTAGTTCTAAAATAAAAAATGTTTTTTTAAGATCATATATTGCTGGTTTAGGTAATGAAAAGAATGAATATGGTATTTCTAATACTGATTTATATTTGGTTACTCAAATGGCTGTATGGCATGCTGCTCATGGAAATAATCATGATCAAGGTGGATATTCTGAAGAAATTTATGGTTCTTGGTTAGATGCTAATTCATTAAGAAGAAATGCATTTAATAGCTTAGTAGCTGCTGAAAATGAAAAAATTAATTTAAATGATATAAAATTAAATTTAGAGGATGTTACATTACATTTATCAGAAGACGAGAAAGATTATGTTTCAGATGGTATTGCTATTTCTGGGCCTAATTATTTAACATATACTGTTACTGCTTCTAAAGGATCTTGTATATTATATAATGGTAAATGTTTAGAAAGTCAAAATGTTGAATTTGGAAGAGAATTTAATTTAGTAGTTAATAATGATGGATCTAATAATATTTCTGCTACTGCTACTATTAAGGCAACTAAAATTTTAACAAATCTTGATTTTAGTATGCTTACACCTTTACATGAAGATGGAACTCCAGCTGTAACTCCAGATGGAGCTCGAGTTACACATGAAGATGGTTTTGTTTCTGATGGCCAAAGAATAGGTGTTGCAGTTCCAAGTTATTCTGAATTTACTGGTAAGATAACTGGTAAGGTAGTTGTTGAAGAAGATAAAAAAACTCCAACAGACGAAGTTAAGAAAGTTGAAATTAAAGTTTGTAAATCAGATGAATGTGATGTAGAATCTCAAATTACAGTTCGTGAATTAGTTAAAGATAAGGATTCAAATGTTATTTATTCTCCAGTTGATTCATGGACAGCTAAATCTGGTGAGATTCATAAAATTGATTTAAAAATTGATACATTCTATAGAATTGAGGATTCTTTAGATTCTGAAGCTAGTGCTATTTATATTAAAGTAACTACCGATGGAGAAGTAAAATTATGTAATATTAAGGAAAAAGATATAAATACAGCTGATTGTGAAAATGTTACTAGTGATACTTTTGAAATTAAAGGTTCTGAAATTATTATTAATGATTGTACTGATAAGAAAGAAGTAACAACATTAACTATATCTAAAAAAGATTTTACAACTGGTAAGGAAATTCCGGGAGCACATTTACAAATATTTAAAGTTGTAGATGGTAAAAAGGAAGAAAAACCAGTTTATGATTGGATTTCAACTGAAGAAGATTATATTATTGAAGGTATTGAACCAGGTGAATATATTTTAGTTGAAACTATACCAGCTCCTGATTATGATCCTAGTATGATTATTTTGGGTGAGCCAACAACTGAATATAAATTTAATATAGTTGAAGGTAAACAAACTAAGATAGATGTTTATAATGATTTAAAAGCAACTGATATTGAAGTTACTGATGTTCCTAATACCGGAATTAGTTCAAAGGCCTATATAATAAGTGGATTAGTAATGTTAATTGGTGCTGGAACTATTGTTGTTGCTAAGAAAAAAGAAAATATGTAAAAAGCTAATTTAATTTAGCTTTTTTTCTTTTAAAAAAAATATAGACAGTGATTAAAAAATGTGATATTATTATTACAGTATAATAATAGGAGGGATAGTAATGAAGAAATTTTTTAAATTATTATGCTATAGTTTAATTACTGTTTTTTTATTAGGATTTGGGGGTGAAAAAGTATTAGCAGTTGATGCTCCTAATTCTTTTATGGCAAAGGAAGGTTCTAAATGGATTAATGTTACGCAACCTTATACATGGTGGTCAACTGTAAAGACTGTAAATGGTGGTGCGTTTGATGGTCAATATGTGTATTGTTTAGACAGTCATAAGCATATTTTTACCACTGGTCTTATGGTTAAAACTGATAATTTAGTTCGTTCTTATACTGGTAGTGATAACTATAAGTCAAAAATTGCTGAAATTTTGTCTAAAGCTTATAGATTGGGATTAGGAAATGGTCAATCTCATAATTTTACAATTGATGGAAAACAATATAATGTAACTGATGCTGAATTATATGGTATTACACAGTCTGCTGTATGGAATGCTGCTCATGGACATGGTGAAGATGGATATACTGATATTTATCAAAAATGGATGAAAGGTAAAGAAGGTATTTTTCAATATTTAATTGAAACTGATAATTTTAGTTATGATTTACAAATTACTTCAGATGGTAATGCTATGACTGTAGATGGAAATTATTTAGTTTCAGGTGAATATACAGTTGTTTCTAATGTTCCTACTACACTTAACGCTTCAATAACAAATGGTCAATTTAGCGTTAATGGAGGCGATTGGGTTGATGCTCTTGTTTCTAATAATAATAACAATCATAATGTAATAAAAGTAAATAATGGAGATAAAATTCGATTAAGGGTAGTAAAACCTGATGAACATGATGATGGCGAAGTTTCTGTAACTTTAACTGTTGCCTCTGATAATTTTGTTGAGAGTTACGATGTTTATACATATGCTCCAACTGGGTTAAATACTATTGATAGTAAGCATCAAAATCTTGTTTTACCTGTTGAGCATTCTGGTAAAAGAAGTGCCTCTGTAACTGCAATTGGTAATTATAGTAATAGAGGTACTGTTAAGATAAGAAAAGTTGATTCTGATGGTAATCCTATTTCTGATGCATATATGGTATTAGTTCGTAAGGAAAACGAAAATTCTACTGGTGAGAGCATAATTGATCATACGATTTCAAAAGGTGCAACTGATGGTAATCCTGAAGGGTATATTACGTATGAAAATTTAAAACCAGGTTATTATTGTTTAGAAGAAACAAAGGCTCCTGATGGTTATGTATTGAATTCTGAGAGAGTGTGTGATACTTTAGTAAATAATGGAACTCTACCACTTGAATTTAGGAATACAGTACAAAGAGTTAAATATAGAAAAGTTGATGCTTCGGGTAACCCAATAGCTGGTGTTAGAGTTGAAATACATAATGGTGTTGAAGAGAGCACTAATAAGAAACCTAATTATCCTTATTTATGCGGTATTTCTGGTGTTGATGGATATTTAACTGAAAAATGTCCTGGTTGGGATGATTCTAATTCAAGGATAATTAGTCCTGATTCAAATGATTCATTCCCTATTGGATGGGATATGGATAAAAATCCTGATTCATATGGTGGAATATACTATGTTAATGAAGAATTTAAAGATGGATATTATAATCCTGATTTAGCATTTGGTAATACTGATCCTGATTTTGGATTTAGAGATATTTATAATCCTAAAACTGGCGAAAAAAAATTTGGGTTTGGATATGCTAATGCAGTTGTTGCTAATAAAGGTTATATAACATTTAATGGAAATGTTGGTATTGATAGTGAGGTTACTGTTAATATAATTAATGATAGATATATTAATATTTCTAAAGTGGATACTGGTACTGGTAAAGAAATACCTGGTGCTGAAATGTTATTGTTTGATTTAGGTGCTAAGGATTATTCAATCGTGGAGGATTTAAATTTATCTGATGATCAAATTCCATATCAATTGGCTGATTCATGGACTTCAGATGGAACTCCTCATACTTTTATTGGAATAGTTCCAGGCCATAAGTATAGACTTGAGGAAACAGTTGCTCCTTCAGGAAAAGATTATGAATATGCTAAATTGGAAACATATATTGAGTTTACAGTAGATGCGAACGGTAAAGTTGAATTATCAACTGTTGATCAACACGCAACTGTACCTGAAGGTTATAATTATTTAATAATAGGTAATGATTTAATCGTTAATCCTCCAAATACTGGAATTAGTTTACTTAATAAAATTGCTGTTGGAGGCTTACTAGTATTTGTTGGATATGAAGTTATTAAGTTTCGTAAAATGAAAGCTAATAGTTAATTATTAGCTTTTTTTATTATAAAAAATAATTTGACTATTTTAAATATTTTTACTATAATAGTATATAGTTAATATGAAGGAATAAGGAGGAAAAAATGAATCAATTATCTTTTATTGAAAAAATAAATGTTTTAATTAAATTGTTGTTTTCATCTCCTGTAATTATTGGAATTTTTGTGTTTTCGATGATTTTGATGATTTTATTGTTTTTTTATTCTAAAATTAATAAAAAAATAATGAAATTCTTTTTCATAATTATATATATGGCAATTATTGGCTTTGCTGTTGTAAAGTATGGTAAATATTTTTTAACTAGTATTGATTCTTTTGTTACTTTATTTATGGCAAATATTTATTTTCCAATTATTCCTGTTTATGTTGTTATAATGTTTATTTCATTCATTATAATGATTGTAACTTTAGGTAGTAAAAATAATCATAGAATTGTTAAAATAATTAATACTGTTTTTTTTACTTTTATTCAAATGTTATTTGCACTTTTCATATATGTTGTTGAAAGCAATAAAATTGATATTTCTACAAATACAAATTTATATTCTAATGAACAGACTATGACTCTTTTAGAATTAGGTATGGGTTTATTTGTTGTATGGATTATTCTTTTAATAATTATTTTTTATTTAAAAAAGGCAGATGTTATATTTAAATCGAAGAAAGTTGAAGAAACAGATGATTTTGATGAGTACATAAATGATTATAATGAGAATACTATGGTATTTAGTCCAATTAATTCTAATGTGGTTGATACAAGTTTTAACAAGAGTGTTGTTGAAACTTTAGTTCCTAATATTGAGCCTGTAGAAGAAGAAATAATTTCATTTGATGATGAGACTCCTAAAGTTGAGGTTAATTCTATTAATGCTGAACCTGTTCAAAATAATTTTATTGATGTTCCAGTTCAAAATAGTTATATTTCTAGTGATAATATAAAATTTGTTCAAGATGTAACTTCGAATGAAATACCTAAAACTGTTCAAGGTAATTCTAGTCTAAATGTATTTAATAATTTTGAATTTTTAGATGTTCCTAAATATAATGTTGAAAGAAAAAATGATGATGTTGAAATAATAGATTTATAGTGGGGTGGGATTATGAAATTAAGTAGTGCGCAAATTATCGCAATTGGTACTTTATTTATTTTACTTGGTTTATGTATATTCTCTTCACAGTATTTATTAAATAAAAGAGATTCTTTATTCGAATATATTAATATGCAATTATATTTTAGTCAGATGAGTAATGAGCCTGAACCTACTCCTGAGCCAACACCTGAACCTGGACTAGAACCAGAGCCTGAACCTACTCCTGAGCCAGTAATTACTGAAAAGTATATAGCTGTATTGGAAATTCCCAAGATTAATTTAAAAAAAGGAATATATGATATTAATTCTAGATATAATACTGTTAGTCGTAATGTTATGATTTTGTCACCATCTGATTATCCTGATGTTGATAAGGGGAATTTTATTTTAGCTGCGCATTCTGGTAATGGATATTTGAGTTTTTTTAGAAATTTATATAAGTTATCTGAAGGTGATTATGCATATGTTTATTATAATAATGTAAAGTATTCTTATGAAATTACAAGTATTTATACTCATCCTAAAGTTGGTCATATAACTGTTCATAAGCCAACCGGTAAGACGACATTAATGATGATTACTTGTACTAAGAATGATGAGAGTACTCAAACTGTATATGTTGCTGAACTTCGAGGTACTGAATATGCTGAGGACTATTAAGTCCTTTTTTTGTGGTTTTTATTTTTTTTAAACATATAATAATATAGGTGATTATATGGGCGATAAGGATGCTTTTAAAGATTTTGTTAGATCTAATCCTAATCTTATTAAATTTGTAAAAGATGGTAAAAAGTCTTGGCAGGAATTTTATGAATTATTTAGCTTGTATGGGGAAAACAATTCTGTTTGGGATGAATATTTAAACAGTAATGTAACACATTCATTTGATTTTTCTTCTTGGTTGAAAGGTATTGATTTGGATGGTATACAGGATAGTATTGCGTCTATTCAAAGAGTTTTAGGGGTTGTTCAAGATTTTAGTAATAAGGATAGCGCTACTGAAGAATATAAACCAAGACCAATGTATAAGCATTTTGAGGATTAATGAATTTAGAGATTCAATTTAAGATTAAAAGTAATCCCTTGTATGTAAAGTATCTTCATGAAAATTCTGAATGGTATAAGATTTTAAATCGTGAACCATCTATGTTTAAGATGTTCGAAGAAAATGTTAGAAAAGATTATAAGTTAAGGGCTAGTGACAAAATTATTAAAGCACTTGACACTATTGAGATGTTTCAAAATATTTTTTCATCTTTAAAATAATGTGGTAAAATATACATAGGTGATTTAATTGAGAGTTATTAGTGGAAAATATAAAGGAAAGAATTTACTTGGTTTTGATGTGTTAGGTACTCGTCCAACTATGGATAGAGTTAAAGAATCTTTATTTGCAGTAATTCAAAATAGTGTTAAAGATAGTGTATGTTTAGATTTATTTGCTGGAAGTGGCTCTTTAGGGATTGAGGCATTAAGTAATGGAGCTAGTAAATGCTATTTTGTTGAAAAGCATAATGAAATATATGACTTATTAAAGAAGAATTTAATTGGTATTGATAATAATATATTGATTAAAAGTGATTATAAAGATGCTTTAAATAAGTTTGTTAAGGAGGGTATTAAGTTTGATATTGTATTTCTTGATCCCCCTTATAAGTTGTGCTTAATTAATGATATATTGGATTTTATTTATGATAAAGATTTATTAAGTGATAATGGAATTATTGTATGTGAGTATGAGAATGAGTTGGTTCATTCTGATAGATTTGAAGAGTTGAAAACTAAAAAATACGGTAGTAAAATGGTTACTATTTATAGAAAGTTATAATTATTTATAACTTTTTTTGTTTTTTTTAAATTTTTTTTCATTTTTTTAAGGAATTATTTTTTTTTTGTTGAATGATTATATTAGGAGGTGAAAGAAATGCATAAATATCCATTTGTTAAGCAGGAAGGTTTAAAGGACTGTGGAGTTGCTTGTTTACTTATGATTGTTAGATATTATAAAGGCAATTTATCTATTGAAAGGTTACGAGACTTAACTCGAACTAACAAGAATGGTACAAGTGCTTATAATTTAGTTAATGCTGCTAATCAAATTGGTTTTGATGCTCATGGTATTAAGTGTGAATTATCTGATTTTAATAACATCGTTTTACCTTGCATATGTCATGTTGTTATTGATAATTCATATAAGCATTTTGTTGTTGTTTACGAAGTTAATTTTGAAAAGAGATATTTAGTTGTTGCTGATCCAGGATTATCTATTAGAAAAATATCGTTTGATGATTTTAATAAGGTATGGTCTGGAGTAGTTATTACTTTATATCCTAATGCATCAATTCCATATAACAAAGATGTTAAAATTAGTGAGTTTATTTTTAAAAATGTTGTTAGGTTTAAATCGGAACTTATATTATTAATTCTATTATCATTTATAATCATTTGTTTAAAAATTATTTCATCATTTTATTTTAAGTTTATCATAGATGGAATTAATGTTTCTAAGGACTATTTAAAATCATTGTTTTTTGTTTTCTTATTCCTTTCTGTAACAAAAAACATTATTAATTATTTTCGTAACAAGTTTTTAATTATACTAAATTCTAAATTAGATTTTTCTCTAACTTTGGATGCATTTAGACGTATTATTTCACTTCCTTATCATTATTATCACAATAGAACTTCTGGTGAGATTATTTCTAAGATTAATGATTTAGGTAATTCTCGTGATGTTATTAGTAAGATTTGTGTTTGTTTATTTATTGATTTACCTATTGTAGTTATATCTTCTATATTTCTTATTAAGATGAATTTTACCTTATTTATTATAACTTTTATTATATTTGTTTTATATTTGTTTTTGTCTTTTGTTTATAATAAGATTTATACTAAGTACATTTATGATATTAAAAATAAGAAAGAACAAATTAATTCATTTATGTTTGAGTCTATTAATGGTTTTGAAACTGTTAAAGGAATTAATATTGAGGGTAAAATTATTGATAAGTTTAATAGGAAATATACTTCTTTACTAAATAAGATTTATCTTTTACAAAAGCACATTAATATTCAAGGAATTCTAAAAGATTTATTTAATGATATTGGAAATATAGTTATTATATTTATTGGTTCTTTATTAGTTTTTGATAGCAAGTTTGATATTGGTAGTTTAGTTACTTATACAAGTATGGTTGTTTATTTTTTAGAGCCAATTAGAAATATTGTTGATTTGGATTTTAGTTTTAAAGAGAGTCGCGAATCTATTTCAAGAGTAATGAGTTTATATGAGAATTATTCTGATAAGGGTGTTTTAAATTTTAGAAATGGCTTAATTGAGATTAAAAATTTATCTTTTACTTTTGATAATAAGAAGGATGTTTTAAGTAATATTAATTTAATTATTAATAAGGGTGAGAAAATCTTATTTTATGGTGCGAGTGGTAGTGGCAAGAGTACTTTATTAAAGTTACTTATGCATTATTATGATGTTCCAAGAGGATGTATATTTATTTCAGGCAATGATATAAATGATTATAAAATTAGTTCTTTAAGAAAAAATATTTCTTATGTTTCACAGAATGAGATTTTATTTAATGATAGTTTAATTAATAATTTGAAGTTTTATGGTAATGATGTTGTATCTATTTCAAAGTGTTTTAAGTTTAATGAAATAATGGATAATGATTTAGGTTTTAATATGATGATTGAAGAGAATGGATTTAATTTATCTGGGGGTCAGAGACAAAGAGTTGTTTTGGCGAGAACCTTTATGAAGCAAGCGCCTGTAATTTTAATAGATGAAGGTTTAAGTCAAATAGATGATTCTTTAGAACGTGAAATATTAACTAATGTTTTTGATAAGTATGATTCTACTATTATTATTGTTAGTCATAGGTTATCAAATACTGATTTATATGACCGTGTTATTCATTTTGTTGGTGGAGAGATTGTGGATGAAACGTTATAATAAGTGTTTATTTTATTGTTATAAAGATCTTTGGATTAATTTAGTTTCTATTTTAATTATTTTGATTATTTGCTTTATATTGTATATTGGTTGTTTTATTAAGTTTAGTTTTTTTGATAGATACAGTGGTTTAGTTTTAAAGGATGGTGATTATTATGTTTCTATTTTGGTTGATAATAGCTGGTTTAACATACAGAGCTATTCGTTATTAGTTAATAAAGTTAAAAAAGATTATTCTATTGTTAGTATATCTTCTGATTATACGATTACTGAAAGTGGTCTTAAGAAAGAAGTCGTTCTTAAGTTTGATATTGATTCTAATGATAGAATAATTAATAATGTTTTAAATTTATATTTTGTACGCAAGATGACTTTTTTTGAAAGAATAAAGGAGATGGTAATATGAAAGAGTTAAGCGTTAACGAGATGCATGAAGTAAAAGGTGGCGGAGCCGCTATAGGACTAGCTATTGTTGCTGGTATAACATTTTTAATAGGTGTTATTGACGGGTTTGTTAGACCGTTAAAGTGTAATTAAGGAGGGTTTTTATGAAGAATTTAAATAAAGATGAATTAGTTTTAATAGAAGGTGGAAGTATAAGTGGTACTTTAATTTCTGCGATTTCTAGAGGTATTAATACTGTGCTTGATATGGGTAGAGCTTTAGGTAATGCGATAAGAAGAATTGGAAGCGGAAATGTATGTCCGTTTTAGTTAAGAATAAGTATTTATTATATTTCATTTATTCAATATTATTTATTTTGTCTATTCCTTTAATTTCTACTATTGTTGAAATAATATTTAAGTTAGGACAAATATTAGGAACATTTGTTAGAAGTTATGGGTGTTAAAAGTATACATTTTGTATACTTTTTCTTTTATAGGAGGAGAATGTTTATGAATGAGATAAAAGAATATACAGAAAAAATATTTGAAGATATTAAACATATAGATGAAAATGGATGTGAATTTTGGTTAGCTAGAGAATTACAATCTGTTTTAGAATATTCTCAATGGAGAAGATTTGAAAATGTAATAGAAAAAGCTAAAATTGCATGTAAAAACAGTAATGTTGACATAAATGAACAATTTGCCAACGTTGGCAAATTGTCAACAAATGTAAACGGAGGTAAAAGAAAAATAACTGATTATAAACTTTCAAGATATGCTTGTTATCTTATTGCACAAAATGGTGATTCTAGAAAGAAAGTAATTGCTTTAGCTCAAACTTATTTTGCTATTCAAAC
>CAKJXT010000031.1 GCA_918219625.1 Bacilli bacterium | reverse complement strand
ATCATGAAGAATAATATTACCATTATCAATAAGTAATATATCATCCCCATATACACTTTCCTCAATATCGTGAGTAACATTAATAATAGTAACACCAAAATCTTTTTTTATTTTCCTTAATATAGATAAAATTCTCTTCTTACTCTTTAAATCCAACATTGATAAAGCTTCATCCAATATTAACACTTTAGGACCAGTAACTAAAGCACACCCTAAACTAACAAGCTGCTTTTCTCCACCACTTAAATCACGAGAACACTTATTAAGTAAATGAGATATACCTAAGTAATTACTAACTTCAACGACCTTAGAATAAATATAATCACGAGATAAATTTAAATTCTCAAGTGGAAAAGCCAAATCCTCTAAAACAGTCTCAGAAATTAAACAATTATCAGGATTCTCAAAAACAACACCAATATTTCTTCTAATAGACTTTAAATTTCTTTTAGATAATTCTATACCACAAATCCTTATTGAACCACTAAAATCAAGTAATCCACATAATATTTTAACTAATGTACTCTTCCCACTTCCATTATTACCAAGAATAGTAGTAAATCTTCCTTTTTCTATGGATAAACTAAAATTATTAAAAATAATATTATCGTCATATTTAAAACAAAGATCATTAATAACAATCATATTATCCATAACCTACCACCCTATATACATTTTAGTATAAATAGATTTTTTTTACAATAAAAACAACATTAAAAAAAATGAAAAATATATAGATTTTAAAAATTAGTAAAATAATTAAAACAAATATTAAAAATTGGTATATACAGAAATTAAAAATCTGTAAAAATATACAAACAAATATTAAAAAACACTCGTTTGAATTAAAGATAGATATGTGCTATTTTATAACCATCCCCATTTTAAAGGAAGGTGAAAAAGATGTGCAAATTAGGAGATATAATAGTAGTTAAAGAATTTAAAGATAAAAATGGAATTATAATACCAAGACATTCATTTGTTGTTATTGATGAGAATAAAAATTATATACAAGGATGCCCATATGATTTCGTTTCGAACATGATGTGTAGTTTTCATGACGAAGAACACAGAAAAAACAAATTAAAAATTGAAAGTAATTTAGAAATCGATAAAGAACAAATAGTTGGTAGAAAAATAAATCAAAAAGGAGGTTATATAAGAGGAGATGAACTATACTACTTTAAAAAGAAAAAAATAGAATATAAAGTAATAGCTCATATGAACGAAGAACTGTTAAATAAACTAGTGCAACTAATACTAAAACTATACATTAAAAATAAAACAAAAAAAATAATAACGAATTTATAAAAATGAAATTAATTTGCTGTTGACAATGTATAAAAATAGCGTATAATATAAAATAGAAATCGGAGGTAAAAGGATAAATGAAAAAAAAAGAAGAACCACTATTTCCAAGCGATTTTTTTCAAAGAGAAATGCCTATTCTTACAGCCGGAGAAACAATTAAAAATGATGATTACCCACTTGAATGGGAAGAATCACCTAAATCAGATAAAAATTGAGTCCCTTGCGGACATTCGGTATAATGCCGAGAATTTGGCTATTATATAGCGCGAAAGGAATATCAAACGATATTCCTTTTTTAATATTTAATTATCTCTCATTTCATCATCATATTTATCTAAGACTAAATGATTATCACTATAAACAAATCTCATTTTTACATCAAAAATATATTCTGGATATAATCCATTCTCTTCAGTTTTATATACACCAGTAGCATTAATTATATCGCCATTCTTTTTAACAACTCCAACATCAAAGCTTCCTCTTTCATATGTATAAGGCGCAGTATGACTAACTAAACAATAAAGTTTATTATCATGCTCAATAAAGCTTAACTCAACCATTTTAGAGTAAAAATTCTCCGATAAAAACGAATTATAATATTTTTTTAAATCTTCAACATTATTATATTCTAAACATCTGATATAATCAGGATAAATACTACCTTCATTAGGATAATAAACATCCTCCATATCCTTTTCACCACATTTAATATTAAAATCAACTGTAGTATAATACTTTTCCATAATTAACTCAATTTCAAATTTAATATTGTTATCATCTAAAACGTATCCAGCATTATAATCATAAAGATCCTTAACTTGATGACTATTAGCATTATCAAATTCTTGATTGGTATTATCATTCACATCATCATAATTATCATTAGTATCTCTCTGATTCACTTTATCCTCAATAATAGGTTCATCACTAACATTATTATTTTTACCTTTATTAGCAATAACAATATAATAAACTAAAAAACATACAACAACAAACAACAAAACAACTAATATACCATTACCGATATTATTTTTCTTTTCCATAGAAACTCTCCTTTAATAATTAAAGTATATCATATAATAATCAAAAAAAAACATTAAATATTATAAACCAACAGTAACAAAAAACATAAATAGTAGTATTAAATAACAAATTATAACAAATAACGACAACAAAGCAAAAAAGCACTTAAGATAATTTCTAACTGAATTCTTAATACACAATATACACACTCTGATATTAAAAAATAAAGGTACAAGTAAAAAAAATAAAATTCCACCAGTAAAAATAAAAACCAAAAATTGTCCAACATCATAATTAGTTTTATAATTTGGTAGCAAAAAAGAATACCCTAAAAAAAGTAATACAAATAATACTAAAAATGACGTAGCAAATTCCCTTTCATATTTTTTATTATTATTAGAATTAAAATCAATATTATTTTTTTCCATAAAAAGCCTCCTTATTTCAACTTAAGTATATCATATAATAATCAAAAATAAAACTTTACAAAATAAAATGTAAACAACAAAACACATATACTTAACAAAAATATTACCATTAATATAACAAAAAAGATGCTATTTAGTAGCACTCTTCTTATTCATTTTTGCATCCATTCTAATTATATAATCTCTTAACATATCACCATCAAAATATCCTACTCTACCATCCTTAGATTTCTCATATCTAGGATAAAGGTTTTGAACATACATAGACAAATCCATATAATCACCATACTCTCTAGAAACAGGTTGTTTATTACCATACGCATCATATCCATAAATCATCGAACTATTACCATTATCCTCATATCCTAAACTAGCCAAACCTGTACCTTCTGCAAAATACTTATTAATATTATTAAAAGTTTCACCTAACTGTTCATTACGATATTCATAGATAGTGTTATCGCATATTAAACAAAAACTGGTTGGAGAAATAGCCTCCCTAATAGTCATTAATGGAACCTGTAATATTTTCAAAGAATTCAATTCAGAAACCGTCGCACTATCAAACTGACTTAAAATACTCATTATATCACGATACTCATAACTAGAGTTAGAAAAAAGGGCCTTAACATGCACACCATCAATGACTAATTCATCTTTAGAAATCGAATAATTTCTTGAATTGTTAATTACCTTCTCATCTGTATTAATATTAATAGATAAGATATCAATCAAATCATCAAGATTCAAGAATTTTCCATTTAAAATTTCAGCACATTGCTTTCTAAAACAACTCACATCACCACGAGTATAACTTTCAATAGCATCGCAGTAAGCCAGATATGTTTCTCTCATTAAATAAGCATATCTAGTATCTTGCTCTGGAGAAAATTTAACATCATAATTAATCTCAATAGCATCAGCTAAATCAAAAGCTTCATAATCAATGTTAAATGAATGAAACCCTTCATGTGCTTCCATCAACAATTTATAACACTCATTATCAACATCAGTAAAACTATCCGTAGTCTGTGTTTTAGCAGCATTATCAGATTGAGGTACATCCATTACTTGATATATACTAGAATCATCTATGCTTGTAGTAGTTGTTTGAGTAGATGTAGTACTAGCAGTTGTTCCAAACGAAGTACTAGTAGTAGTTTGACCAGTCAAACTAGCAATAGCCTCTGTTACCTTAACATCATTATTTGAATTATCCTCTGTAACAATTGCTGGATTATCAATATTATCCAATTCTACTTTCTTGTTTGGCATATTTGCAGCAGTAATGCCCGCACCAATTGCAGCACCTGCTAAACCTGTAGCTGTAAGTCCTGCTACTGTTTTCTTTGTATTATTTTCCATAAAAAATCACATCCTTTGAATAGAGTTTAACATAAAAAATAAAAAAACAAAAGAAAAATGCAAACAAAAAAAAGACTTTACAAATAAAAATGTAAACAACAAAACACATATACTTAACAAAAATATTACCATAAATGTAACAAAAAAAGATGCTATTTAGCATCTCCTTCTACTAATTCAAGAATAACAACTAAAGCGTCGTCTCCTCTTCTTTCATTTAACTTTAAGATTCTAGTATAACCACCATTACGGTTTGCATATCTCTTAGCTAAATCATCAAAAACTTTCTTAACAGTTTCTTTATCATTATGTAAGAATGCAAGTGCATTTCTTCTAGCAACTAAAGAACCATCCTTACCATAAGTAATCATCTTATCAACAAACTTACGAACTTCTTTAGCTCTAGTTTCAGTTGTTTGAATACTTTCGTTCATAATTAAGTCCTTAGTTAAATTAGCTAACATACTTCTTCTATGTTTATTAGTACGACCTAATTTTCTATAAGCCATTATTAATACCTCCTAACTAGTCTTCTTCACGGAATTTAAGCCCCATATCTTTAATCTTATCCATAACTTCTTTTAAAGACTTCTTACCTAAATTACGTATCTTCATCATTTCTAACTCTGATTTTTCTGTTAAATCGCCAAGTGTATTAACACCAGCTCTTTTCAAACAATTATAAGCTCTAACTGAGAAATCTAAATCATCAATAGAAGTTTCTAACTTCTTCATTTTACTATCCTCTTGTTTAGCATTCATAATTCCAGTCATATCAGCAATATCACTTAAATTAGTAACTATATTTAAATGCTCAATTAATATCTTAGAAGCTAAAGCCATAGCCTCTTCAGGTCTTAAAGAACCATTAGTTTGAACATTCATAATTAACTTATCATAACTTGCATCTTGACCAACACGAGCAGAATCAACTTCGTAGCTAATTCTCTCAATTGGAGAATATAATGCATCAATAGGGATAAATCCAATCTTTTGATTTTCAACAAATGATTTATTCTCATTTGAAGGAACATATCCACGACCGTTAGCAACTAATAATTCCATTTCTAATTTACCACCCTTAGAAACAGTACAAATTACTTGATCAGGATTGATAATTTCAACATCCCCATCAGTAACTATATCACCAGCAGTTACAGTCTTTTCTTCTGAAACAGATAAAGTTAACTTTTTAACCTCATCAGTATTATTTTTAACAACAATACTCTTTAAGTTTAAAACAATTGTAGTTACATCTTCAACTATACCCTCAATAGTAGTGAATTCATGCATAACACCATTAGCCTTAAATGCAACAATAGCGCTACCAGGCATAGAAGATAACATAACTCTTCTTAGAGCATTACCTAAAGTAGTTCCGAAACCTCTTTCAAGTGGCTCAAGTTCAAACTTACCATAATTATTACCTTCAATATAATCAGTTATCTTATAAACAGGTTTTTCAAAATTCAACATTATTTAACACTCCTTTTCTATTATCCACGAGGACGTTTTGGTGGACGACATCCATTATGTGGAATAGGTGTTACATCAGAGATTGTCTCAATATCTAATCCAGCTGTTTGAAGTGATCTAATAGCTGTCTCACGTCCTGATCCTAATCCTTTAACAAAAACCTTAACAGTTTTCATTCCCATATCTACCGCAGCACGACCAGCAGCTTCAGCAGCCATACCAGCAGCAAATGGAGTAGACTTTTTACTACCTTTAAATCCTAAAGTACCAGCAGAAGCCCAACTTATTACATTACCTTCTAAATCACTAACTGTAACGATAGTATTATTGAAAGTTGTATGAATAAATGCTTTACCTTGTGGTACATTCTTCTTAACTTTACGTTTTCTTGATTTATAAGCCATTTAAATAACCTCCTTTTAAATCATTATTTCTTCTTATTAGCAACAACTTTACCTTTACCTTTACGAGTTCTTGCATTTCTATTTGTTCTTTGTCCACGAACAGGTAAACCTTTTTTATGACGAGTTCCTTCATATGAATTGATTTCCATCTTAGTCTTAATGTTCATATTAACTTCACGACGTAAATCACCTTCAGTAGTATACTTATTAACTTCATCACGGATACGAGCTAATTCGTCATTAGTTAAATCTCCTGCCTTCTTATTAACATCAACTTTAGCAGCAGCTAATATTTTGTTTGATAAACTTCTTCCTATACCATAAATATAAGTTAAAGCGATTTCACTTCTCTTATTATTAGGTACATCTACACCTTTTATACGTGCCATACTAACACCTCCTATTAACCTTGTCTTTGCTTATGTTTAGGGTTTTCACAAATTACATAAACTTTACCCTTACGTCTAATAATTTTACATTTTGGACAAATCTTTTTTACAGATGCTCTTACTTTCATAATTACCTCCTAATTTTTTCTATAGGTTATGCGCCCACGTGTTAAATCGTACGTAGATAATTCTAGAGTTACTGTATCCCCTACTAAAATGCGAATATTGAACATTCGGATTTTACCAGAAACGTGAGCAGTTACAATATGTTTATTCTCTAGTTCTACTTTAAATTCACCATTTGGTAAGGCTTCAATTACTTTACCAGTTACTTCAATAACATCATCTTTAGCCATCAAATCACCTCTTTGTTAAAATTTCATACCCATCCTTTGTAACAAGTACAGTATGTTCAAAGTGGGCAGATGGTTTACCGTCAGCTGTTATAATTGTCCAGTCATCATCTAATATATATATTTTAGGAGTACCTAAATTAAGCATTGGCTCAACTGCAATAACCATACCCTCTTTCAAAAGAGGACCTGTACCTGCAAAACCATAATTAGGAACATCTGGATCTTCATGAACATCAGTTCCAACACCATGTCCAACAAGTTCCTTTACAACACCTAAATTATGACGTCTAGCACACTTACTTACAGCAGCACCAATATCACCTACATGAGCTCCGTCCTTTATAACAGACAAACCTTCAAATAAAGATTCTCGAGTCCATTCTAATAAATCTTCGCATTTTTTACTTATTTTACCTACTGGATATGTCCAAGCAGAATCACCATGATATCCCTTGTAACAAGCTCCAATATCAAGAGTAATAATATCTCCCTCTTGTAAAACGCGATTCCCCGGGATTCCATGAACAACCTCATCATTAACAGATGCGCAAATTGTACCAGGGAATCCGTCATATCCTTTAAAAGATGGAGTGCAATCACGACTCAATATGTAATCATACGCTAATTTATCAAGTTCCCCAGTAGTAATACCAGGTTTAATAAACTTTTTTAAATAATTATGAGTGTCACCAGTTATTTCACCAGCAATTCTCAATAACTCAATTTCTTCAGGAGTCTTAATACTAATCATTAATACCACCTAAAATATTTTCTATAACTTCAAAAATTTCATCCTTACCCATCCTACTATCAACTTTATGAAGAATACCTTTTTCTAAATAATAATCGATAAGTGGAGCGGTATTATTGATATATACGTCATAGCGTTTACCAAAAGTCTCACTATTATCATCAGTTCTTCTAATAAGTTCGCTACCGCAATCATCACATTTTCCAGAAACTTTTGGCATAGCTTCTTCAATCATGTCATTAAATACTCTATGACAATTAGGACAACTTACTCTACCAACAATACGCTTTAAAGCAGTTTCCTTATCAACATCTAAGTAAATAACAACATTTGAGCTAATACCAAGTTCATCTACAATTTGATCATATCTCTTTGCTTGATTAACATTTCTTGGAAAACCATCAAGTATAAATCCTTTTTTACAATCATCTTGTTCTAATCTCTTTTGAAGTAAATCAAAAACTATATCATCACTAATAAGCTCACCATTTTCAAGTTTACTCTTAATAACTTCATCAGTCTTAGCTACTTCTCTTAACATATCACCTGTAGAAATATGTGCAAAACCATACTTTTCAACAAGCATATCAGATTGAGTACCCTTACCTGCAGCAGGTGGGGCTATAAGAATAATACTTCTCATCGACTTCTCCTTCTTCCTTTTTGATAAGTGTGACTAACTAATTGACTCTCTATTTGTTTATATGTTTCCAAACAAACACCAATAACAATCAAAAGTCCAGTTCCACCTAAAGTGATATTACCACCTAATTTAGTAACAATACCAAATATAATTGGAAGAGCTGCTAAAACAGCAAGTCCTAAAGCACCAAAAACAGTTAAATTTTTAAGTACTTTATTAACATAATTAATTGTTTCATTACCAGGTCTTACACCAGGAATGTAACCACCATTCTTATTCAAATTTTCAGCCATTTCTTTTGGTTTAATTTGTAAGAATGTGTAAAAATATGAAAAAGCAAATATAAATACTATATATAATACAAAACCTGTACCACTAGACATATTCAACCACTTATTAACAAAATTAGTAAATCCTGGCTTATTCATAAATCCAGCTAATACACCTGGAATAGTAATAAGTGCAGATGCAAATATTACAGGCATTACACCCGCAGAATTTAATTTAAAAGGAATGTAATTTTGATTTGAAAATGTACCAGTTGTCTTATTTGAATATTGTATAGGAATTCTACGCTCAGATGTTTCAATAAATATGATACCAATAATAATTGCCACATAAACTAAAACATAAGCTATAAATAATGCTATACCAAAATTACCACTCATACCAGTAAATGACTTCCAAGCATTTTTAAACATATTTGGCATACTAGAAACTATACCAGCCATGATAATAATACTTGTACCATTACCAACACCCTTTGCAGTTATTTGATCAGCAAGCCACAACACAAAACATGTTCCTGCAGTTAATACTAATGAAAATAACATATATTCCATAATATTATGACCTTTGATATATGTAAATGAGAACATATACCCTTGAACAAATGCAAGAGCTATACCAACAATACGAGTAATCTGATTTAACTTAGCTCTACCTGTACCACCTTGCTTAGATAATTCAGCGAAATATGGAACAATATCCATCTCTAATAACTGAATTATGATTGAAGCAGTGATATATGGTGAAACACCTAATGCAAATATAGAAACATTTGATAAGGCTCCTCCACCCATAACATCTAATAATTCAAAAAATCCTAAATTATTAATTTGAGCTACATTAACACCAGGAATAACAATAGCAGTTCCTAACTTAAAAACAAATAATACAGCCAATGTAAATAATATTCTTTTTCTAATATCTTTATTCTTTGGTGCAAATATCTGCTTTATTGTCGCAAACATTAAATCACCTCAGCTTTTCCACCTAATTTTTCTATTTCTGCAAATGCAACATCAGAAAATCTATGTGCTTTTACAGTTAATTTTTTCTCTAAAGTTCCATTTCCTAAAACTTTAATTCCATCTAATTGATTCTTAACTAATCCCATCTCTTTTAATAATTCTGGTGTTACAACAGCACCATCTTCAAAACTATTTAAATCACTTAAATTAATAACAGCATATCTTACTTTGAACTTAGCATTACTAAATCCACGTTTTGGTAATCTTCTGAATAATGGTAATTGTCCACCTTCAAATCCAGGTCTAACTCCACCGCCAGATCTAGCGTTTTGTCCTTTATGACCTTTTCCTGAAGTTTTACCAGTACCACTACCAACACCTCTACCTAATCTCTTACGAGTAAAAGTAGCGCCTTCTGCTGGATGAACAGTATTTAATTTCATTATCTGATCTCCTCAACTTTCTTACCACGTAATTTAGCGATATGTTCAATAGTTCTTTGACTCTTAAGAGCCTCTAATGTTGCATATGCCATATTAATTTTAGTACTTGATCCTAGTGATTTAGATAAGATATTTTTAACACCGGCAAGCTCTAATACTGCTCTAACAGCACCACCAGCTTTAACACCAGTACCAGCAGCAGCTGGCTTTAACATAACTCTACTAGCGCCTCTAACACCAATAGCTTCATGTGGGATTGTTCCATCAACGATAGAAACTCTAACTACATTCTTAACTGCAGCTTGGCTAGCCTTCTTAATAGCGTCTGGTACTTCTTTAGCTTTTCCAGTACCAATTCCTACACGGCCCTTTCTATCACCAACAGCAACTGTAGCAGAGAAACGGAAATCACGACCACCTTTAGTTACCTTAGTAACACGTCCAATATTAACAACTTCTTCTTCAAATTGTTTTTGACGTTGTTCTCTTGGTTCTCTTTTCTTATTTTCCATATTTCCTCCTAGAATTCTAATCCATTTTCACGTGCAGCATCAGCTAATGCTTTAACACGTCCATGATATAGGTATCCACCTCTATCAAAAGTTACTTTAGTGATTTTTGCTTTCTTAGCTCTTTTAGCTAATAATTCACCAACTTTAGTTGCTGCTTCAACATTTCCACCATTTTCAAGTTTTAATTCCTTGTCAATAGAAGAAGCACTAACTAATGTCTTATCACAACAATCATCAATGATTTGAGCAAAAATATTCCCGTTAGATCTAAATACATTTAGTCTTGGAGTTTCACTTGTACCAACAACTTTTGATCTTACACGGTCATGTCTAGCAATACGTGCTTCATTACGAGATTTTTTATTTATCATGAATAACTCTCCTTTACTTAATTATTAAGCAGCTTTCTTACCTTCCTTACGGATGATATGTTCATCAGAGTAACGAATACCTTTACCTTTGTAAGGTTCTGGTTCTCTAACGCTTCTAACTTCTGCAGCAAATTGTCCAACTGCTTGTTTATCAATACCTCTTATAAATAATTCAGTATTACTTGGACTTTCAAGAGTAATACCTTCAGGTACTTTAATATTTACTGGATGAGAATATCCTGCATTAATAACTAATTCTTTACCTTTAACAGTAAAACGATATCCTACACCAACAGCTTCTAATTTCTTTTCAAAACCAGTAGAAACACCAATCATCATATTTTTGATGTTAGCATTTGCAGTCCCATGAACTGTCTTAAATGAATCATTCTTACGAGTGATTTTTAACTCAGTTCCTTCAACTTCAACTGTAATATTTTTATCAATATTAGTAGAAAGTTCACCCTTAGGACCTTTTACAGTTACTACAGTATCATTTACATCAATAGTAACACCAGCTGGTATTGTAAGAATTCTATTACCAATACGACTCATATTAATCCTCTCTTTCTACCAAATGTAAGCCATTACTTCTCCACCTAATGATTCTTTTCTTGCTTCCTTATCAGTCATAACTCCATGAGAAGTAGATATGATAGCAATTCCTAAACCATTTAAAACACGTGGAAGTTCAGTAGCTTTAGCATAAACACGTAATCCTGGTTTAGAAATTCTCTTAAGACCAGTGATAACACGTTCTTTTCTATCTCCATATTTTAAAGATAAAACAATAATACTTTGAACATCATTTTTCTTGATTTTATAATCAGCTATGAAACCTTCAGCTTTAAGTATTCTTGCAATTTCAATTTTTATTTTTGAAGCGGGTACTTCAACTTCTTTATATCGCATTTGATTTGCATTACGAATTCTTGTAAGCATATCTGCGATTGGATCATTTGCAAATCCCATATTATATCCTCCCTTCGTCCTACCAGCTAGACTTTTTAACGCCTGGTATTTGTCCTTTATAAGCTAATTCTCTAAAACAAATACGGCAAATCCCATATTTTCTTAATACAGAATGAGGTCTTCCGCATCTTTCACAACGTGTATACTCACGTACTTTGAATTTTGGTTTACGACTAGCTTTTACAATCATGCTTTTCTTAGCCATAATAATCCTCCTATAAATTATTTCTTAAATGGCATTCCGAAACCTTTTAGTAAATCGTAAGCTTCTTCATTAGTCTTTGCTGTTGTAACAAAAACAATGTCCATCCCACGAACTTTAACAACATTATCATACTCGATTTCAGAGAAAATAAGTTGTTCAGTTAAACCTAAAGTATAGTTTCCTCTACCATCAAATGCTTTAGAAGAAATTCCTCTAAAATCACGAACACGTGGTAATGTAATACTAATTAGTTTATCTAAAAAGTTATACATGTTTTCTCCACGAAGTGTTACTTTACATCCAATTGCTTGACCTTCTCTAACCTTAAATCCTGCAATTGCTTTCTTAGCTCTAGTAGCTACTGGTTTTTGACCTGTTATAGCCTCTAAATCGTTCATAGCAGCTTCTAATAATTTAGAATTACTTGTAGCATCTCCTACACCCATATTAACTACTATTTTATCTAATTTAGGAGTTTCCATAACACTCTTATAACCATATTTCTCCTTTAAACTAGGTATGATTTCTTTATTGTATTTTTCTCTTAGGTGGTTCATAAATACCCTCCTTCCAATTAATTAAGTTGTTCATTAGATTTTTTACTAACTCTAACTTTATTACCTTTTTTATCAGTAGTATGACCAATTCTGGTTCTCTTATTAGTTTTAGTATCAACCATCATTACATTAGAAGCATGAATTGGAGCTTCAACTTCAACAATACTTCCAGCAGTTTGACCATTTGGCTTGATATGTTTCTTAACCATATTAGCACCTTCAACAACAACCTTATTAGTATCTCTCATAACATGAGTTATTGTTCCAACAGTACCTTTAGATTTACCAGAAATAACAACTACTTTATCTCCTTTTTTAAAGTTCATATTATTCCTCCAACCTATAACACTTCTTTAGCAAGTGATACAATTTTCATAAAATCTTTGTCACGTAATTCACGTGCTACTGGTCCAAATACACGAGTTCCAACTGGGCTCTTATCATCCTTAATAATAACACAAGCGTTATCATCAAATTTAATATAAGATCCATCTTCTCTTCTTAGACCTTGTCTACTTCTAACAACTACAGCCTTAACAACTTTCTTGCGTTCAACTGTACCACCAGGAGTAGCCTTTTTAACAGCTCCAACTACAATATCACCGATATTACCAGTCTTAACTTTGCTTCCACCTAACACACGTATAACTTGAAGTTCACGAGCACCAGAGTTATCAGCAACTTTTAAACGACTTTGTTGTTGAATCATATATTAATCCTCCTATTCGTATGCAATTATAAAATAACTGCTTTTTCTACTACTTCAACTAAACGGAAATGCTTAGTTTTAGATAGTGGTCTAACCTCAGCAATACGTACTGTATCACCAACTTTTGCTTCATTCTTTTCATCATGAGCAGCATATTTTTTAGAATATTTAACACGTTTACCATATAAACGATCTTTCTTGTAAGTTTCAACTAAAACTGTAATAGTCTTATCGCATTTATCACTTACAACTTTTCCTACTAATTCTTGAGTTCTCTTTTCCATTATAAACCTCCTAATCTTGAAGTTCACGTTCACGAAGAATAGTCTTCATACGTGCAACTAACTTTCTTAATTCTCTAATTCTTGAAGGTTTTTCAAGATTACCAGTAGCTTGACTTAAACGTAAGTTAAATAATTCTTCTTTATATTCTTCAATTTTAGCTAATATTTCTTCATTAGTTAAATTTCTAATTTCATTATTTTTCACGTGTCTCACCACTTTCCTTCTTTACAAATTTACATTTGATTGGAAGTTTATGCATTGCTAGTCTAAATGCTTCACGAGCAATATCTTCAGTAACTCCACTTATTTCAAACATAATCTTATTTTTCTTAACAACAGCTGTCCATACTTCTGGTTGTCCTTTACCTTTACCCATACGAGTTTCCAAAGGTATCTTAGTTAATGATTGATGTGGGAAAATATTAATAAATACTTTTCCTCCACGTTTCATGTAACGAGTCATAGCAACACGAGCTGCCTCAATTTGTTGTTGAGTAATCCAAGCTCCTTCACAAGCTTGTAATCCATACTCACCAAAATGTAATTCAGTATTTCCTCTAGAAACACCTTCATAAGGTAATCTATGAGTTCTTCTATACTTAGTTCTTTTTGGAATGACTGCCATCTACATTACCTCCCTTATTTTTCTTTTCAGGAAGGATTTCTCCTTTATAAATCCATACTTTAACACCAATCTTACCATAAGTAGTATCAGCTTCTTTATGAGCATAATCAATATCTGCTCTTAAAGTATGAAGAGGAATATTTCCTTCAGTATATCCTTCAGTTCTTGCCATATCAGCACCAGCTAAACGACCAGATACTGCAGTTTTAATTCCCTTAGCTCCAGCTTTCATCGCATTTCTAATAGCTCTCTTTTGAGCAATTCTGAATGAAACACGATTTTCAATTTGATGAGCTATATTTTCTGCAACTAGTGCAGCTACAACATCAGGGTTTTTAATTTCTTTAATAGAAACTATGATATCTTCATTAACTAATTTTGATAATTCTTTTTGAAGCTTTTCAACTTCATCACCAGCATGACCAATAACAACTCCTGGTTTAGCTGTATTGATAATTACATCAGTTTTCTTAGTAGTTCTTTCAATAAGAATACTAGCAACTGCTGCATCTTTTAATTTCTTAGATAAAAATTTACGAATTTTAACATCATTATTTAAATACTTAGCAAAATCTTTGTTATCTGCATACCATTTAGATTCCCAAGTTTTATTGATGCCAATTCTAAGTCCTATTGGACTAACTTTTTGACCCACGAGTTTTCCTCCTTCGTTTATTTTTCACTCACTACTATTTTAATGTGACTTGTTCTTTTCTTGATTGGATCTATACGACCACGAGATCCAAATTTCATTCTCTTCATTGTTTGTCCTTCATTAACAATTGCTTCTTTAACAAATAAGTTTTCTTTTTTAAGACCCATATTGTTTTCAGCATTTGCTACTGCAGAAACTAAAACTTTTCTAGACATTCTAGCTGCTTCTTTATTTATGTTAGCTAATATTTTATCAGCTTCTTCTACACTCTTACCACGTATTAAATCTATAACTAAACGAGCTTTACGAGGTGCAATTCTTAATCCTTTTGCAATCGCTACTGCTTCCATTTTAGTCCTCCTTCCCGGTATTATTTCTTATCTTTGTTTTCACCGTGTCCACCAAACTTACGAGTTAATGCAAACTCACCTAATTTGTGACCAACCATATCTTCTGTTACATAAACTGGAATAAATTCCTTACCATTATGAACAGCAAATGTAAGTCCTACAAAATCAGGATAAATTGTTGAACGACGAGACCAAGTTTTAATAACTTCTTTTTTGCTTGATTCTTTAACTTTTTCAACCTTAGCTAACAAGCTTTTATCAGCAAAAGGTCCTTTTTTCAAACTTCTAGCCATATCTTATAGTCCTTTCCTATTTTTTACGACGACGAACAATTAACTTATCAGATTGTTTTTTATTGCTACGTGTCTTGTATCCTAATGCAGGTTTACCCCAAGGAGTAACTGGACCCTTACGACCAACTGGTGTACGTCCTTCACCACCACCATGAGGGTGATCATTAGGGTTCATAACAGATCCTCTTACATGTGGTTTAATACCCATATGTCTTTTACGACCTGCTTTACCTAAATTTACTAATTCGTGATCGGCATTTCCAACTTCACCAATAGTAGCACGGCAAGTACTCAATACTTTACGAACCTCACCACTAGTTAAACGAATTAATGTATATCTTCCTTCACTACCTAATATTTGAGCACTAGATCCAGCAGAACGAACGATTTGTCCACCTTTACCAGCCTTTAATTCAATATTATGTACTAAAGTACCTTCAGGAATATTTCCGAGTTCTAGAGAGTTACCAACTTTAATATCAGTCTTAGCTCCACTTTCAACTTTATCCCCAACTTTTAATCCTTTTGGAGCAATAATATATCTTTTTTCTCCATCGGCATATTTTATTAAAGCAATGTTAGCTGTTCTATTTGGATCGTATTCGATAGAAGCTACAGTTCCAACAACACCGTCTTTATTTCTCTTGAAATCAATTAAACGATATTTTCTCTTAGCTCCACCACCACGATGTCTTAGAGTAATTCTACCTTGATTATTACGTCCACCATTTTTCTTTAATGAAACTAATAAAGATTTTTCTGGTGTAGTACTTGTAATTTCTTCATTAACTAATTTAGACATATTTCTTGTACCATTAGTCATTGATTTAAAAGTTTTAATCGCCATATATACCCTCCTTAGTTAAGTTCAATAGAACTTCCTTCACATAATTTAACAATTGCTTTTTTAACTTTGTTAGTCTTACCAACATAACGACCAACTCTTTTTTTCTTTGGTTTAACGTTAACTGTGTTAACTTTTTCTACCTTAACGTTGAATATTTTTTCAACAGCTTGTTTGATTTGAGTTTTATTAGCTTTAACATCAACACTAAATACTATAGTATTGTTCTTAGCTAAATCAGAACTCTTTTCAGTAATAATTGGTGCTTTAATAACATCTCTATAATTACTCATTAAACAAGCACCTCCTCTATCATCTTGATAGCTTTTTCAGTAACAACCATGTAATCAGCAGATATAATGTCTAATACATTTATTTCACTAGCTTCAAGTAAAATAACATTACTTAAGTTACGAGTAGCTAATACCATATTTTCATCTAACTCATCAACAACGATTAATACGTTCTTGCTAACTTTTAAATTATTTAAAATACTTACAACTTCTTTAGTCTTAGCACTTTCTAACTTAAATTCATCAATAACTACTAATTCGTTATCAATTGCTTTATAAGCTAATGCTGACTTTAAAGCTAATCTTCTTTCTTTACGATTCATTTTCTTATCGTAATCTCTAGGATGTGGTCCAAAAACGATTCCACCATGTCTCCAATGTGGTGCTCTTGTACTTCCTTGACGAGCTTTACCTGTACCTTTTTGTCTCCATGGTTTAGCTCCTCCACCACTTACTTCACTACGTGTTTTAGTACTTGCTGTACCTTGTCTTAAAGAGTTTCTTGATAATGTAATTGCGTCATATAAAACCGCGTCATTTGGTTCAATAGCCCATAATTCTTTATTTAAAGAAATATCGCTTTTCTTTTCACCTTTAACATTTAAAACAGATAATTTACCCATTCTAATTCCTCCTATTCAGCACTCTCTGTAGCAGGTTCTTCAGTTACTTCAGCAACAGCTTCTTCTACTACAGTTTCCTCAACTACTGGAGTCTCTTCTACATAAGAAATTAATTCTTCAGCAGGATTAACCTTTCCAGGAGTCTTAACAGATGTTTGAATAACAACCAATGACTTCTTTGGTCCAGGAACATTTCCTTTAACTAAAATTACATTATTTTCTTTATCTACTGCAACAATCTCTAAGTTTTGAATTGTAACAGTTAAAACTCCCATATGTCCAGGTAATTTTTTACCTTTAAAAACACGCATTGGTCTCATAGTACCCATTGATCCAGGTCTTCTGTGATAATGTGAACCATGTCCCATAGGTCCTCTACTTTGTCCGTGTCTCTTAATAACACCTTGGAACCCATGACCTTTTGTAGTTCCAGTAACATCAACTACTTCTCCAGCCTCAAAAATATCACATGAGATTTCTTGACCTAAAGTATAGTTGCTTACCTCAACACCTCTAATTTCTTTAAAGAAGCGCTTAGGTGTAGTGTTTGCTTTATTGGTATGACCAATAGAAGCTTTAGTCGCTAACTTTTCTCTCTTTGTATCAAATCCTAATTGAATAGCCTCATAACCATCATTTTCAACTGTCTTAATTTGAGTAACAACATTAGGTTCAACCGAAATAACAGTTACAGGAATCAATTTACCAGATTTAGTAAATACTTGAGTCATTCCTAATTTACGACCTAAGATTCCTTTTTTCATAAATTCTCCTCCTATAATTTAATTTTGATGTCAACACCACTTGGAATATCTAGATGAGTTAAAGCCTCAACAGTTTCCTTACTTGGATTGATTACATCAATTAGTCTTTTATGTGTTCTTTTTTCGAATTGTTCACGAGAATCTTTGTACTTGTGAACAGCTCTTAAGATAGTGATCTTTTCTACTTCAGTTGGAAGTGGAATAGGACCGCTAACTTCTCCACCAGTTCTTTTAACAGTTTCGATTATTTTAGCACAAGCATTATCTAAAATCTTGTGATCATATGCTCTCAACTTAATACGAACCTTAGTATTAGACATATGTATCCTCCCTTCGCCTATATCCTAGTATAGACTTGCTCCGTGTAAAAACCTGATGCTAAGCATAAATTTTTTAACAACTTAACCTAGTGTATCAGCAACCTCACACATCAATGCATGCCACACATTCAACATTATACCGAATATAGTATTGAAAATCAACACTTTTTTTAAACTTTTTTTAATTTTTTTCAAACAAAAAAAAATGGAGTACTAATTACCCCATCTAGATATTTCTATTGGTTGCCCATTTCCAACAATAGCCAAATCTTTTAAAGTACAACTATTAGGACAAAATTCATCAGTGTAAACATTTTCTATAATTCTTAAATCGACAACATTATTAAATTTTTTTTCAAAACTATCAAAAAAATACGTATTAAAAACATCACCAGAATAAAAACGTTTAAAATTATTAAGATATACATTACCAGCATCAGTCAATGCCCAAATAACAACACCACCTGATGGTTGAAAATAATTATAATATATATATTTCACATTCTCACCATCAAAAGAATGCGAAAGGTAAACAGTTTCAAAATCAGCATCTCTATAAGTAATACCATCTTTAAAAGAATATCTATTTATATACATATTAAGGATACCATTATCAACACTTAAAAAGCCAAAATAACCATCACCAAGAAAAACCTGATCTTTAACGGTTCTAATGTTCATATTAGAATCCAAAACATTTTTGTCTTTATATATATCGTCATAAGAAATATCATCGCTAATAACATAATGACTCATATCATTTTCATCAACAGTAATTGCTCCTTCATCTTCATTCTTAACATCAGTATTATCATCCTCAGATAAATCAAATACCTTTTCCCCATTTTGGAAATTCTCTTTAACCTCTCCTCGCCTATCTCTAAACATATAGCTTCCGCCACGTTTACATATAACACTAAATCCTAATATTGCTAAAACGGTAATAACAACAAATATAATTGCAATTCCAATTTTAGAAGTAAATATCTTTTTAAAATCCATAATTTTCATCCCCTATCTACCTTTAATATGCATATAAATACTAAATAGTTGCAAAAAACAAGAAATTAATCTCATTTTATTTAAATAAATTATATATATCTTTATCTCTCCAAGAATCAACATTTTCTATGGCATCTTGACAATTATCATAACCAAAATTTTCTTTCATATAATCTAACACTGTTTTTTCAACACGGTTAGTCTTTGATATCATACCATTACCTATATATGTATAAGTCTCTTTAACATAATATAAGCGATTATAATAATCATCATATTCCTCCTGCTGAGCTCCCTTATTAATTAACCCTTTACAAAAATATTCGACATTTGAATTAAATGGTGAACCGTGATAAGTAATTATGTTATTGCTCATATCAGCATATAAAACATTCAATGAAGAATCTAAACTTAATTTATTAACATCAGTTATACTATTTCCATATAAATCAAATATAGAAAAAGATGCAGGATGACTATCGCCAGAAGGGCCACCATAAACAGCAAATAAATAATTATCATCTAATATCTTTAACTTTTGTAACACACCATCTAAAACTACACCAGTTCCATTAAAAATAATTCTAGGACGATATTCACTACCATCTTCACCCTTTCTATTATATTCTATCTTTATACCGTCTTTATCATATAATAAAATATAATCATCTCGTACGATAAATTCTTCATCAATAACTTTCTTATCCTCAACAGTATTACCACTTAACTCATTAAATGGATAACCATCAATATGAGAACACACAACATAAAAATCAACAATAGTAAAAAGTGCAGCAAAAACTAAAATAATTGTAATACCTAAATTAGTATTAACCTCTCTCTTCCATTCCATAAAATCTCCTCCTTAATCTCACCTATAATATGCATAAAAACACAATATGGCTGCAAAAGAATAAAAATATCTAAATAACTATCCTTCTATTTAACTAAATAATAACATACATATTAAAAATAATCAACAAAAAAAGATAGTTATAAAAAACTATCTTTACAAATTACTTAACAAATGGAAGTATTGCCATAAAACGTGCTCTTTTAACTTGAAGAGCAGCAAATCTTTGATGTTCAGCACAACATCCAGTTACTCTTCTTGGTAAAATCTTAGCCTTATCTTTACTTACAAACTTACTAATAACATCATAATTCTTGTAATCTACATCTTTACCAGCACACATTGGACAAACTTTTTTCTTTTTTCTATAAAACTCTGCCATTATATATCCTCCTCTTAATCTAAGAAGTTATCATCAATTGAAACACTATCTCCAAAATCAGCAAATGGATCATCAGAAACATTTACATCAGGAGCATCTTGATAATCATAAGGACTAGGACCATCACTAACAGCACCTTCACTTCTAGAATTTCTACTTTCCAAAAATTGAACACTATCAGCAACTACATCAGTAGTAAATCTACGATTTCCATCCTTATCAGTATAACTTCCTGTTTGTAGTCTACCGTCAACTGAAACAAGTCTACCTTTATCTAAGAAATTACAAACATTTTCAGCTTGCTTTCTCCAAACAATAACACTTATAAAATCAGCCTCTGTTTGACCATCATTACTTCTAAAATTTCTATTTACTGCAACAGTAAATCTTGCATAAGGTAAATTAGATCCTGTATATCTAAGCTCAGGCTTAGCAGTTAATCTACCAACTAAAGTTACTCTATTCATACTTTACCTCATTATTTTTCTTTATTAATAATTAAATGTCTTAATATATTACTATCGATTGCAGCTAAACGATCAAACTCTTTAACAGTCTTATCAGTAGCTTCACAAGTAATTACAAAGTAAAAACCAGTTTTGCAATCTTTAATTTCATAAGCTAATTCCTTTTGACCCATTTCATTAAAATCAACAATCTTAGCTCCGTCATTAGTTAAAATATCTTGGAATTTCTTAGAAGTAGCTTTAACTTCATCTTCCCCAATAGTAGTTTTAACAATGAACATTATTTCATAATTTTTCATTTCTACACCTCCCTTTGGTCTACCGGCTTAACAAAATTAAGCAAGGAGTAATAAATACTCGGAAGTAATTATAACAAATAAAAAGATATTTTACAATACCTTTTTTAAATATTTTATATTTAATTTACTTATAAAATCATATATAAATTTAACACCCATAGAAGCCAATATAAATATAGATACATGAATAAAATATGCATACCTAGGTTGTATTTCAATAAACAAGAACACAAAGAAAGTAACCATAGTCATAATAAGTAAAAATAATGCCTCATTAGGTAACTTCTTCCTATTAACAAATATACCTATGAAGAATAAAACTAATCCTGTAATTTGAATATGTTTATTAAAATTCATAACAATATCTTCTATAACAGAAAACTTAATATTAAAACCTAAAATATTAAATTCTTTATTATAATAACTACCTGTTTCAAAATTAAGACCTGAAGATAACCAAAAACGATTAATCTTACACAACATTAATTTACCTGTTCTAGGTAAATCAGACAAAGCTCTCTCTTTTATAATTAAAAGCTCCGTCTCACGATTAACCTGATACTGACTATCAGAATCATCATAATAACCACAAGAAGCATGATTAAAACCTAATATAAATTTCCATAAAGGATCCTTATTTTGAAGACCAGATGGATTGACACCAGTCTTAATAACTAAAAATGACGCTCCAAATCCAATAGAAAAATAAACAACTAAAAATGCACAAACTCTTACAATAGTATTAATAATCTTTTTCTTATTAAGTAAAAAGAATTCATAAACCAGAAAAGAAAGAATAATAATTATGCTTTCTGGTCTAATTATATTTCCTAGAGCTAATAAAATACCACCAAAAATATAATCCTTAAAACTCTTATCTTTCTTAATTAAAAACAAAATTCCCAAATACATAAGTAAAGTTGCCAAATGATGATTAGCCATAATTATATCCATAAAAATATAAAAAGGAAAAATCATATATAATAACGATACAAACCTCGCACTCTTCTCATCACTAATTCTTTTACCAAACATATAAACAAGATAAACCAAGCAGGAAGAATAAATAACATTCAACAACTTAAGTAAAAATACACTATTAAATAGCTTAAGTAAAAAACCTTGATAAATTACAAAACCTGTTTGATATCCCCACGTATAAAAATGCCACCACTGATTAAAAGAAAAATCACCAACAGCAAACATTTTAGACGCTTCTAATAAAGTTTCGAAATCATATATTTGTGGAAAATCAGCAACTATAACAAAAATTAATCTAACAACAAAACTTACCAAAAATAATACCAATCCAAAATGTTTAATCTTTGAACTTCTAGAAATAAAGAAAGCAATCAAAAATGCTAAAGCTATATAAATAAAATTATTAAAAATTAAATAAAGAAATAAAACAAAAGCAAAAACAACTATAGAAAAATAAACAAAAATATTAGACAACTTTTGAGATAATTTTAATTCCATAATTTAGCTGGATAAACCCCTTCATTTATTAATCCATTAATTTCATCAATAACCAATTGTTTATCCTCTCTATAAGTTATGCCTTGCCATCTAGCAGAAGTGCTCAATAACTTAACTTTACAAAAATTCTTTTTCATCGCGTCAAAAACGGTATCAGGAATTAAATATTCGCACTTAAGTATATCATCCATATGAGCGATTAAATACTTAGGAAAATTTTCCTCAATATAATCAAATATACTAGTATTAAATCCAAGCATATTCATACTAACTAAAGTATCTTCTGTAACATTAAAAGATTCACTACCATCAAGTGGACTAGCAATAATAACATTGTCAATTCTTTCAACTTTACTCTCAATAAGTCTAGTCAAAAATCCATTTTCTTCATAACACACACCACGCTTAACAGAACCATTTGCTGACAAAGTATTACCTAATTTATAACCAACAACACAATAAATATTACTGTCGTATTTTTCATCTAAAAATTTAGACATAACATAATATGCATCACGACCATAAAAATCATCAGCATTTATAATAGCAAAATTTTCATGAATTAAATCCTTTGCAGCCAATATTGCATGAGAAGTTCCCCATGGTTTCTCACGATCAGCAGGACGAGTAAATCCAATAGGCAACTTATCCATATCCTGAAATGCATACTCAACCTTAATATGCTTAGAAACTCTATTTCCAACAGTTTCTTTAAAAATCTCAAAATTTTCTTCTTTAATTACGAAAACTACTTTTGTAAATCCAGCCTTAACAGCATCATAAATTGAATAATCAATAATAAATTCACCGTTAGGTCCAACAGGTTCAATTTGCTTTAAACCTCCGAATCTACTACCCATACCAGCAGCCATAATTAATAATGTCTTATCCATAATACACCTATACATTAAATCTGAAATAGCAAATATCGCCATCCCTCATAACATAATCCTTTCCTTCTAATCTCATTTTTCCATTTTCTTTAACCTTCTTTTCATCACCACAAAGAACTAAATCAGAATAACTCATAACTTCAGCCTTAATAAATCCTTTTTGAAAATCAGTATGAATTATACCAGCACACTCAGGAGCTTTCATACCATTCTTGAAAGTCCAAGCACGCACTTCATCAGCACCTGCAGTAAAATAAGTAGCCAAATTAAGAAGAGAATAAGTAGCTTTAATTAACTTATCTAATCCACTCTCTGAAACACCCATATCTTTTAAAAATTCATCTTTTTCTTCATCAGATAACTCACTAAGTTCAGCTTCAATTTTAGCGCACACTACAACAACTTCTGAACCCTCACGAGATGCATACTCACGAACCTTATCAACATATGAATTACCACCAACAATATCATCTTCAGAAACATTCGCCATATATATAATCGGTTTAGCAGTAATTAAATTAAAATGCTTAATCATTGCCCATTCATCATCCTCAAATGAAAGACTTCTAACTGGTTGATTCTTTTCCAAAGCATCCTTAATTCTGCTTAAAATACTAGCCTCTTTTTGAATTTCTTTATCCTTAGACATGCTAGCCTTTTTACCAATCTTATTAATTCTATTATCTATTATCTCTAAATCAGATAAAATAAGTTCAACATTAATAATCTCAATATCGCGAATAGGATCAATATCATTTTCAACATGAATAATATTAGTATCCTCAAAACAACGAACAACTTCAACTATCGCATCAACTTCACGAATATGAGATAAAAACTTATTACCTAATCCTTCACCACTAGAAGCACCTTTAACAAGACCAGCAATATCAGTAAATTCATAAGCAGTCGGAACCAAACTCTTAGGTTTATATAAATCATTTAAAAAATCTAATCTAGAATCCGGAACTATAACAACACCAACATTAGGATCAATAGTCGCAAAAGGATAATTTGCAGCTAATATATTTTTTTTAGTAATCGCATTAAATAAGGTTGATTTACCAACATTTGGAAGACCAACAATACCTGCAGTTAAACTCATATAATCACCCCTAAAATAAAAATGGATATCTCCAATGATATCCATTATACAACAAAAATATAAATAATACAAACTATAATGTCGAAAAACCGCCAATTCCTATAGGCATACCAGAAATATACCATAATACTAAAATTAATAACCACAATAATCCAACAATTACACATATTGGAAGAGTCATCTTCAAAGTACTAAAAATTGTAACAGAATAATCATCATCCTCATACTTAACTAAAAATCCGATAAGAATTATAAAATAAGCATAAATAGGGGTAATACCTTTTCCAACGCTATCAGCAATTTGATAAATAAATTGAGTAAAATCAGGTGTAATATTAGATCTCATCAAAAGAGGAACAACAACAGGAGATGCAATTACCCATTTATCAATAGTAGAAGGAATAAAAATACTCATCAAAACAATAATAAAGAAGAAAACAATTATTAAGAATACACCAGATAATTGCATATTACTAATAAACTCGATCATCTTACAACTTAAAACAACTCCAATATTTGTCCAATCAATTATACCTTGTAAAATAGATACAAGAAGCATTAATGCAAACATATACCCGTAACCTTCAAATATTTTGTTCAATCCATTAGAATATACTTCAGGTTTTCTAATACCATTTAAATATCCATAGAATAATCCACACACACTTAAAATAAAACTAAATATACAAATAAAACCATTCGCGAAAGGACTATTAGTACCAAATAACTTATCAATATATCTAATAGAAGATTGATCAAGAAGTAATCCAGAGCCAGGAAGTCCAGGAATAAGCATATAAATAACAATAGCTACTAATCCCAAAAATAAGAATAAAGTTGGAGAACTAAACTTATTCTCACTAACAACAACATCACCTTTTTTATATAAAGGAGAAATTCTTTTTTCAATCAAAGATGTAATAACAAAACTTATAATAAATGTACTTAAAACCATAACATACTCAGTAGAAACCAAGCTAAACAAATAATCCTTATCAACATCAACAGTTGCAGCAGCCTCAGTTAAAGCACCTAATACATAAGAATCATAATTAAACATTATTCCAGTTCCATAACCTAAAGTTACACCTAAAAACACTGTTAAAATACCTAAAGCAGGACTCTTACCAATCTTTTTATACAAAAGACCAGCAAGTGGAAATAGCATTACATAACTGGAACTTCCAAAAAAAGTAACAGAAACACTTATCAAAACCACTATAAATGTTAAAAAGAAACTCTTTAATTTTCTAAGTGGTAGAAGCACTGGATCAAGTACACCACTAGCGTCAGCAATTCCAATACCTATCAAAGAAATAACAAGTAAAACTAAGGGCTCAAACATTCTAAAATTTTTAACACAATTAGTAAATAAAAATTTAAATCCTTGAACCGAAATAATATTATTAACAGTTACTAAAGAAGACTCTAAAACCCCATTAGAGATATATGTCTCATAACTTTCCATACCAAACAAAGAAAATACAAAAGACAATAACATCACTAAAATAATCATTAATAATATTGCAGAAATAGCCCCCTGAAAAATTTTTTTAGAATTTTTCTTTTTCATAATTCCTCCTAGTAAGAAATAACCTTCTTAAGTTTTTTATTAAAGTCTAATCTAGAAATCAAAATAACCCTAGAACACTTAATACACTTAATTTTAATATCAGCGCCAACCCTTACGACTTCCCATTCATTAGTACCACAAGGATGAGGCTTTTTCATAACAACAATACTACCTAACTTATAATCTTTATCCATATAACCTCCTACTTTTTATGAACAACAACTTGAGGAAATGGAATTTCAATACCATTTTTATCAAGTTCAAGTTTAATAACTTTTTTAAGTTCTCTTTCAACTTGATAATGCTTCATTGGGATAGTATCAGCAACAACCCTATACGAAATAGAACTATCATCATAACTTTCTAATCCTAATACCTTAATAGAACCAGTAACTCCATCAATAGAATTACCTAATTTATCAAATAACTTATTAAGCACATTCTCAAGTTTATTAATATCAGTATTATATGAAACAGGTATATCAACAATAGCAAGAGATTTATCAACACTATGGTTTATAACATGCTCAATTAAATGATTTGGAATAATCATAACCTCACCAGTATAAGCCTTTATTTTAGTAGACTTTATACCAAGTGAAATAACCTCTCCTCTAAAATCTTTAACAGTTATTGTATCACCAACATTATATTGATTTTCAAGTATAATACTAACTCCAGCAACAAAATCCTTTAAAGTATCTTGAACAGCCAAACCAGCAACAAAACCAACAACACCTAAAGACGCAATTAAAGTTTTTGTATCAATACCAAATATATCAAGAATCATTATAACATCAACAATTACAATAAAATATTTAATTATATTATTAATAAGCCCATTTATAGTTTTACTTTTCCTCTTATCAATATATTTATTTCTAATTTTAAAAACATTATCAACAACGCTCTTAATAACAAGATAAACAACTAAAGATATTAAAATAATTAAAATAGGTCCAACAACTTCTTTAACTAAAATCTTATCTAAAATATCCTTCATACTAAATATCCTTAACATTTAAAATTTCTAAAATTCTATTTAAATCTGCAGCACCATTATAAGCAATTTCAATCTTCTTACTCTTAACAGAAACCTTAGCGTCAAACTTATCTCTAAGAATATCCTCAACATATTTATATTGACTAACTGCAGGAGCTCTATTAACTTTAACTTTTTTAGCAACATTTTCATTACCTGTAATATTTTCAATATCACGAACAACTAATTTATCATCAACAATCTTATTAGCAAGTTCAATAATTTGATCATCATCATTCAATTTACTCAAAGCTCTTGCATGTCCCATAGTAATTCTATTATCACTAATCATATCCTGAACAACTTTAGGAAGTCTTAACAAACCAATAATATTAGTAACATGACTTCTACTTTTTCCAACTCTCTTTGCAAGTTCATCTTGAGTAAGATTTAAATGTTCAATCATTGACTTATAAGCAGTAGCCTCTTCGATTGCACTTAGATTTTCTCTTTGTAAATTTTCTAAAAGCGCAATCTCCATCATCTGATCATCAGTAAATTCACGAACAATAGCGGGAATTTTCTCTAATCCAGCCATTTTAGAAGCCCTAAAACGACGCTCACCAGCAATTATATCATAACCTTTAATACTTTTCTTAACAATAATTGGTTGAAAAACACCATGCTCCTTAATTGATAACGCAAGTTCGTTTAAAGCCACTTCATCAAATACCTTTCTTGGTTGATAAGGATTTGGTCGCAAATCGTTAAGATTAATCTCAACAATTTCCTCATTGGTTGCACTCTCATAAATCTTTTGTTCAACCGTAGAATAATCAATATTTTCACTGTTGAATAAATCTTCAAGCCCCCTACCAAGTGCTCTTTTCTTATTCTCCATTTCTATCAATCACCTCTTTAGCCAAATTTAAATAAGCCTCAGTTCCTCTACTATGAGGATCATAAGCAATAATTGGTTTACCATGACTTGGTGCCTCAGATAGCCTTACAAGTCTTGGAATAATTGTGTCATAAACTCTCTCTTTAAAATAACTCTTAATTTCTTCTACAACCTCTAAGCCTAAATTTGTTCTGTTATCTAACATAGTAAGAAGTACACCTTCAATATCCAAATTAGGATTCAAACTCTTTTGAGCAAGCATAATAGTATTTAATAATTGCATAATACCTTCCAAAGCAAAAAACTCACATTGAACAGGAATAATAACACTATTAGCAGCAGTTAAAGCATTAGTAGTTAAAATACCTAAACTAGGAGGACAATCAATTATAATATAATCAAAAATCTCTTTAGCAGTATCTAAATACTTCTTAAGCTGAGCACCCTTAACAAATCCAGGTTCAACTCTACTCATTTCCATTAACTCAATATCAGCACCTGCTAAATTAATAGTTGCAGGAATAACACATAAATTCTTAAATTTAGTCTTAACAATTGCTTCCTCTAAAGTTGCTTGATTAATTAAAAGATCATAAACACTCTTACCAATTTCACCCTTATCAATACCAATACCTGTACTAGCATTTCCCTGAGGATCTAAATCCACCAATAAAGTTTTCTTTCCTAGTGCACCTAAAGATGCAGCTAAATTTATACTAGATGTAGTCTTTCCAACTCCACCTTTTTGATTAACTAAGGCAATTACCTTACCCATATATATCACCATCTTCTATATAACTCATTTATAATTTTATCATACTTTGACACAATTTACCATTAAATAAAGCAAAAAATAAAAAAAAGTATTTAATAAAAAATTTAAATACTTTACACATACACTACACTAAAAAAAAACATGCATTATTCATCAAAAATATTACCTATTTAAAAGAAAAAGAATTAATCTTGTAAAGCATCGATTAATTCTTCCTTATTCATTTTACTATAACCTTTAATACCTTTATTCTTAGCTAATTCTTTTAACTCTTCAACAGTTAAATCCTCAAGATTTAAATCTTTAGCCTCTTCCTCTTCACCTTCTTCAGGTAACTTACCATAAAGAACTAAATGATCTATCTCTTCCTTAGTAATAGTTTCTTTCTCTAAAAGGACATTAGCAATTAAATCAAGTAAATCTTTATTCTCTTTAAGAATCTTTTGAGCATCTTTATAACAATCATCCATGATTTTACGCATTTCTTGGTCTATTTCAAAAGCGACTTGACCAGAGAAATTACGAGACTTGTTATAATCTCTACCTAAGAATACACTACCTTCTTGTTGTTCTAATTGAACAGGACCTAAACTACTCATACCATACTCAGTAACCATAGCACGAGCAATCTTAGTAGCTTGTTCAAAGTCATTATGAGCACCAGTAGTAACCTCATCAAACATCATTTCTTCAGCTACACGTCCACCAAGAAGACCAGTAATTCTTTCTAATAACTCTTTCTTAGTAGAAGTAAATCTTTCCTCTTTAGGAAGCATCATAGTATAACCACCAGCATATCCACGAGGAATAATAGTAATCTTTTGAACATCATTAGCGCCATCTAACTTAATACCTATAACAGCATGACCAGCTTCATGATATGCTACTAATTTCTTATCATTTTCAGTATACTTCTTACTAACTTTAGCAGGACCCATTAATACTCTGTCATGTGCTTCATCAATCTCAGACATAGTTATAGCATCCTTATTACGACGAACAGCAAGTAATGCAGCTTCATTAAGTAAATTTTCAAGATCAGCACCACTAAATCCAACTGTTCTTTCAGCAATATTATCTAATTTAACGCTCTTAGCAAAAATCTTATTTCTAGCATGAACTGCCAAAATTTCTTTACGACCCTTGCAATCTGGTAAATTAACTTGAACTTGACGGTCAAATCTACCAGGTCTAAGTAACGCAGGGTCTAATACATCAGGTCTGTTTGTCGCAGCAATAATGATTATTCCCTCATTAGCACCGAAACCATCCATCTCAGTAAGTAATTGGTTAAGTGTTTGTTCACGTTCATCGTGACCACCACCTAAACCAGCACCTCTTTGACGTCCAACAGCATCAATCTCATCAATAAATATTAAACATGGAGCATTTTGTTTAGCTTGTTTAAACATATCTCTAACACGAGAAGCACCAACACCAACAAATAACTCAACAAATTCAGAACCACTTATAAAATAAAATGGAACATTAGCCTCACCTGCAACAGCACGAGCAAGAAGTGTTTTACCAGTTCCTGGAGGACCTACAAGTAAAACTCCTTTAGGAATTCTAGCTCCTAACTTTTGGAATTTCTTTGGACTCTTCAAGAAATCAATTAATTCAGCAACTTCCTCTTTTTCTTCAGTAAGACCAGCAACATCATTAAATGTGACCTTATTGTTATTCTCACTTAAACGAGCCTTACTTCTTCCAAAATCCATTGACTTATTAGCGCTACCCATTTGCTTAGTAATAAAATAAAATGCAGCACCGACAATTATAACCATAGGAAGAACATTAACAATAATAAGTAAAATTGTACTAGATTCTGGATCCGCAGTAGCATCTACGACAAACCCCTTAGAAGCCTGTAATTCCATAATATTAGAAATAACTTCATCGGTAAGAGGCATCTTAAAAGTAAATGACTCATTTTCTCCATAAGACTTTAAAGTACCCTTTACATCATATAAACTAGCACGTGAATTGGGAGTAATGTTAATCTTATCAACATTTCCTTCTCTAGCAAACCCTAAAAATTCATCATAAGTAATCACATTTACTTTTTTATTCGCAACATTAAGGAAATATACAACACCTAACATTACTAAGAACAAAAATAAATATGGTAAAAGTCCCTTTTTAACAGTCTTTCTATTCATTAAACAACTTCCTTTCTAATAATACCTAAGTATTATATCACACTTTTCACCTTTTTGCCTATCAAATTTAGATTTTTTTAAATCAGGAATCCAAACAATAGTATTATTGGAGTCAACTACAATAGGCCAACTATCACGCAAATCCATTGGAACCTTACTATCAATAAAAATATTCTTAACTTTTTTACTTCCCATCATACCCTTCAAATAAATCTTATCACCATTCTTACGTGTACGAACATGAAGCGGTAAAACAATATCATCACTAGACAATCTAATAACACTGTTATCAGTAATAGTAGTTCTCTTTAACTTCTGAATATTTCTACCATTAGGTAAATTTACATACTCAGAAATTTCAATATCATAATCCGTTTCATTAATAGGCTCATAAACCAACATAAAATTGTTATAAGACTTAACAGCCTTTATTCCATTAGGTAAATGAATACTTAAATTTGATTTTTTAGAACTAATCATATTATAAATAAGTTCGGCATGTCTATCGGTAATAAGCATCAAATCATCTTGATAAAAATCCTCTAAGCACTTATAAATAATCTTCATACCAATAATTCTATCAAGTTCTAAAAACTTATCTATTAATAAAACATTTTGGGAATAAACTTTTTTAATATTCTTCTTAACCTGTGAATCAATATAATCGTTATACTCTAATAAAGTCTTACTAAATTTATAAAACTTATCATGTACACGAGGATCCTCTTTTTTCAAAAAAGGCAAAACAGTTTTTCTATAACGGTTTCTAGTGTGAACATCATCAAAATTTGTTTTGTCAATAACAAACTTAATACCATTCTTTTTATCATAAGCTAATATTTCATCCTTAGTCATATGAATCAAAGGGCGAACAATCTTATAACTACCTTTATCAACAACCATAGAAAAACCACTGTAACCTCTAAGAGTAGAACCTCTAACAATACGCATTAAAATAGTCTCCATTAAATCATCACCATGATGAGCAGTAAATAAAAATTTAGCATTATGCTTTTTAACAATCTCACCAAAATAATTATATCTCTTAGTACGAGCCTCACTTTCAAAATTATCATCACCATAATCTTCAATTTTCATATACTCAAAAACAACATTATGATCACGACAAAATCTCTCAACAAAAACCTTTTCAGACTCACTCTCACGTCTAACATTATGATTAACATGAGCACATACTACCTCTATATCAATTTCTTTTCTAACATCACACAATAATGATAAAAGAGCCATAGAATCAGGTCCACCACTACAAGCAACAACTACAGAATCACCATATCTAAGACCAATATCATGAAGCAAAAAATTATAAACATCATTCATCGCAATCACCTATTCTACATTTTACAAAAAAAAAGAAAAATTATCAAGACTTACCAATTAATCTTGGAAATACCGTGTTTTTCTAAAAAGTCATTTGTACGACTAAAAGGACGACTCCCAAAAAAGCCACGAGAAGCTGATAAAGGACTAGGATGAGCACTCTCTATAATAAAATGATTCTTATTAGTAATTAATTCCTTTTTGCTTCTGGCATAACTTCCCCATAAAATAAATACAATTGGTTTTTCATGAGCATTTAAATAACGAATAACATTATCAGTAAAAATCTCCCAACCTTTACCCTTATGAGATAATGGAGTATCCTTAACAACAGTCAAAACACTGTTCAAAAGTAAAACACCTTGCTTAGCCCAATCAGTAAGCTCATTACCATTTCTAATAACACCAACATCATCACGAAGTTCCTTTAAAATATTATTCAATGAAGGCGGACGCTTAACATCATCATGAACAGAAAAAGATAAACCATGGGCCTCACCCTCTCCATGATAGGGATCCTGCCCAAGAATTACTACCTTAACTTCATCATAATCAGTAAATCTAAAAGCATTAAAAACATCACTATACTTAGGATAACATACCTTATTTTTATACTCGTTCTTGACAAAAACACCAAGTTTTCTAAAATAATCCTTTTTAAATTCAGGCTCTAAAATAACATCCCACTTCTTATTAATCATACTACCACCAAAATAATACTAACACATATAAGAAAAAAAATAAATAAAACTAAACATCATCTTTTAACTTCCATATAGCGTACAGATTAATTAAAACAACTATTCCAACTAATGTATCAACAATATCCCATAATAATCCAGAAGAAACAATACATCCAAAAAACAATATAATAATAGTAATAATACGTAAAACAAAAATATACTTATCATTCAGTTTAGAAAAAAAATAATTAAAACTAGATTCACCATAATAATAACCTGTAATAATAGTAGAAAAACTAAATAGAATAATCGAAACAATTAAAATATAAGTACCAATATTTCCAAAATGATAATTAAAAGCATAACTAGCAAGTTCAATACCATTAATATCACTTAAAACTAAACCACCATAATCACTAAATAAAATAATAATCGCAGTAGCAGTGCAAATAATAAAAGTTGTAACATAAACACCAAACATTTGAGTATAACCCAAAGTTTTATAATCATCACTATCACTACTGGAACAAACAATACTACTAGTACCAATACCTGCCTCATTAGAAAAAATACCGCGTTGAACACCAACAATAAACATAGGAATAAAACCACCAAAAAAACTCCTAAAATTAAAAGCACTCCTCAAAATATTAAAAAGTACAGGACCAATCTTATCAAAATTCATAACCAACACAACAACACTAGATCCAATATAAATTAAAGACATAACAGGAACTAATTTCATGCTTACATTAACTATCTTTTTAAACCCACCTGAAATACAAAAAAACGTAACAACACAAATACACAGTCCTATAACAGAAACACTAAAATGTAAAATACTAATCAATGACTTCGCAATTGTATTAGACTGAATAGATAAAAAACAAAATATATAACTAACAATAATTAAAATAGAATAAATACCACCCAACACTCTGTTACAAAGACCGTCTCTTATATAATACGAGGGCCCACCATAAGACACATCACCCCTCCACACCTTGTACTTAACACCCAAAACAACCTCAATATAAGTTATAATAGAACAAAAAAAAGTAGAAATCCACATCCAAAATATAGAACCCACTCCACCAACATAAATAGATAAGCTAACACCAGCTATACTTCCAACACCAATACGACCAGCTAATGAAGTCATCAAAACTCCAATAGAACTACCATGAAAAACAGATTTAATAATAGATAAAAATCTAAACTGAAGCCCTTTAAACTTAAAAGTATAAAATAATCCTCCAATCAATATAAAAGAAGTACAAAACAACCATATAAATCTATTAATAAAAGACATAATATCACCAAAAAACATTATATATAAATATAATGTCTTACTTTGTCAAATTATTCGAAATATCTACAAAAATATCAATAGAGAGATTTTCAGCTCTAACACTTAAATCATAACCATATTTACCTAACACACTCTCAATCTTAGATAAATCATACCCCTTTAAATTATTACGTAAAGTCTTTCTCTTTTGTTTAAAACTATCCCTAACAAGCTTAAAAAACAAATCCTCATTATTAACAGAAAAATCACTTTTCTTTCTCTTAAACTCCACTATAATACTATCAACATTAGGTTTAGGAATAAATATATTACGACTAATATCCATTAACTTACAAACATCAAAATAATAATTTAGATAAATGCTCAAACTACCATAATCCTTAGAACCAGGAACAGCTTTAAATCTATCCCCTACCTCTTTTTGAACCATAACAACTATCTTATCAACAGGAATTTTATCCTCTATAATTTTCATAATAATTGGAGTAGTTATATAATAAGGAAGATTCGCAACAACAAATAACTTATCATATGAATAATTTTTCAAATCAGAACAAACATCTGCATTTAAAAAATCACAATATTTAACCATAACATTATCAAATCCACTCAAATTATTAGATAAGATATCACAAAGACTATCATCTATTTCATAGCACAAAACATTTTTCGCAACACCACATAATTTATAAGTCAAAGAACCAGCCCCTGGTCCAATCTCAATAATCATAGTATCTTTATCTATACCAGCATTACCAATTATTTTATCAATGACATTTTCATCAACTATAAAATTTTGTCCAAACTTCTTTTTAAACTTAAAACTATTACTATCTAATAATTCATTCATCTTCTTAGGTGAATACTCCATTAAACCATCTCCAAAATCTATAAAGATTATACTAAATAAAATCCAAATAATCAAATAAAAAAAGAATGATTACTCATTCTTAGAACCACATCCAGTACAATAATCACTCTTAACAGGTGTTCCGCAATTAGGACAAAACCTATTATTAAATCTTAACATTTTATTTTCACGAGACATTTGTTTTACCTTGCTAAAACTTTTAATATATAATAAAATCATAAAAATAAAAAATATTATAATAAAACCAAAATTACCACTAAATAGACAAAAATCATATATGCCATGTAACATCATAGGAACTAGTATACTTAAAAACATATTTTTTTTCTTAGAAGAAAAGTCTTTATTAATATCAGAAACTTTAGCCCTAGATAAATAATACCCCATAAAAATACCGTCAAAAAAATGACCTGGAACGGCAAGAAATGCTCTAATTATGGCTGTACCCATACCATTCTCAAAAACATATAAAATGTTTTCAAAACAAGCAAAACCTAAAGCAACAAATGCAGAATAAACAATCATATCAAAAACTTGATCAAACTCATAATGATTGTACGATGTATGATATAAAACAAGCCACTTAGAAAACTCCTCAACTAAAGCAACTCCAAAAAAAACATGAAAAAACAAATCAGTAAAACTAAGACTTACAGTATCAGATAAAATACTGGGAAAAAATATACCCAAAAATAAAGAAATAATAAGCGTAATAAATAACGAACCCACTCCCCCGAAAAACAATTTAACTAAAAGACCTATCGGTTCCTTATCCTTATCCTTATTATATATATATAAAGCCAAAATGATTACTGGCAACACAGAAACAAAAAGCAAAGACATATTATCACCATTTTATTTATAACATAAAAAAAATAAAAAAACAACAAAAAAATGTATAGACTGACACTACCTATACACCTATTTTTTTTCATCAAATTTAAACAATTTAAAAGCATTTTCACTAGTAATTTTCAATACATCATCAACATTAATACCCTTAATATCAGAAATAACTTCCGCAACATACTTAATATTATAAGGTTCATTTCTCTTACCCCTAAAAGGAACAGGAGTCATATAAGGACTATCAGTTTCTAAAAGTAAATTACTAATATCAATATTCTTAACGACATCTTTTATACGTTCGGAATTCTTAAAAGTAAGAACACCACCTATACCTAATTTACACCCTAATTTAATAAACTCACGAGCCATCTCTAAAGAAGAAGAAAAACAATGAATATCAGTTTTAGAACCAATATTATATTTCTTAATAATATCATAAGTATCACTTATTGCGTCCCTACTGTGAACAACAATAGGTTTGTTATTAGAAATAGCTATCTCTATCTGCTTACAAAATAAATCAATTTGTTCATTCCTATTATCCTTAGAGTAATAATAATCAAGTCCAATCTCACCAACCGCAACAATTTTAGGATCATTAATATGACTAGAAACAAAATCCAAATCATAATTATCGCTTGCAGACTCTGGATGAATACCCAACGTTCCATAAACATTATCATACAATGAACAAAGTTTAAGAACCTCCTTATTAGAAGCATCATCAACTCCACTCACAATAATTATATTATTATCCATTTTTTTTATTACATCATCAATATCTGGATAATCCTCTGAAAAAACATGGCAATGAGTATCAACCATAAAAACCTCCCAATTATTCCCTGCTCAATAATAGATACCTACAAGCAGTGGAAATGACAATTAAAAAATAACACAAATCAATCCACTTAAAACTAGTAATCATTAAACAAATCATAATTACCGCTATTACCGAAAGTACTGCTATAACACATTTTACATCTTTTTCCTTAAACATGTATATTCTCCTTACTATTACAGCAACAATAAAAATATACCATAATTACTGATAGAAAACAAACATTATTAAACAAAACAATACAAATAATTTCAACAATTTACACATTTTTACATCAAATAATGACAAACTATACAAAAAAGCAATATAAAACGACAAAAAAGGAACTATTTAAGTTCCTCTAAAACTGCATCCTTATCAATACGAACAAATAAAGGTTCAGGATCATTCAACATGATACCATAATCAAGCCCATCAAAAGACTTCAAACTATCATAATATCTATTCTCAGTATTTAATTGTTTAAATATCTTATCACTAGTTTCAGGTAAAACAACTTGTAATAAAACCGCACCATGACGAATTGCCTCTAATAAAACATACATTACAGTAGAAAGTCTTGGTTTACACTCATCATCCTTAGCTAAAATCCAAGGAGTAGTTTCATCAATATATTTATTACATCTCTTAAATATTTCGAATATTACATCAATTGCTTCGCTAACCTTTAACTCTTCCATCTTAGAATCAACAAGACTAGGAACAGATAAAACATAATCAATTAGTTCTTTATCAATATCTTCATATTTAACAGGTTCAACAACAACCCCTCCAAAATACTTCTTAGACATACTTATAGTTCTATTGACTAAATTACCCAAAATATTAGCTAAATCACTATTAACTCTATCAATCAATAATTCATAAGTAAATGTACCATCATTCGCAAAAGGCATCTCATGAACCATATAATATCTAACAGCATCTACTCCAAACTTATCAACTAAATCATCTGCGTATACTATATTACCTTTACTCTTACTCATCTTATCATTACCAAATAACATCCATGGATGACCAAAGACTTTCTTAGGAAGAGGTAAATCTAATGCCATTAAAATAATAGGCCAATAAATAGTATGAAATCTCAAAATATCCTTGCCAATTAGATGTAAATCACAAGGCCAGTACTTCTTAAACTCATCACTAGAACCATTTATTCCATAACCTAAAAAGGTAATATAATTGCTTAAAGCATCAATCCAAACATAAATAACATGCTTGTCGTTAAATGTAACAGGAATACCCCACTTAAAACTAGTACGACTAACACATAAATCTTGTAATCCTGGTCTAATAAAATTATTTAACATCTCATTCTTTCTACTCTCCGGTTGAATAAAATCAGGATGAGACATAATATAATCCTCTAACCTCTTCGCATACTTATCCATCTTCAAGAAATAAGCCTCTTCAGAAGCACTGTGAACCTCTCTACCACAATCAGGACACTTACCATCAACTAATTGAGACTCAGTAAAAAATGATTCACAAGGAGTACAATAAAGACCCTCATACTTACCTAAATAAATATCACCTTGATCATATAACTTCTTAAATATATCAGCAACCACTGCCTCATGATTAGGATTAGTAGTTCTAACAAACTTGTCATAGCTTGTATTCATAATATCATAAATACGACGAATCTCTAATGAAATATCATCAACAAACTTTTGAGGTTCTACACCAGCTGCTTTAGCCTTCTCCTCAATCTTAATACCATGCTCATCGGTTCCAGTTTGAAAATAAACATCATATCCAAGTAATCTTTTATATCTAGCAATAACATCAGCTAAAACAACCTCATAAGTATTACCAATATGCGGTTTACCAGAAGTATAAGCAATCGCTGTAGAAATATAAAACTTTTCCATACTATCCCTCCTATAACAATTATACAAAAAAACACATCAGTAGATGTGAAAAAATATTAAAATCTACTGAAAAACTAAAGATATTATAACATTTAAAATCCTATTCTTCAATAGCTTTTGAAAGTATTTTAGAAGCAATAACGCTAATTTTCATGTCGTCATCACTAATATCATCACCAAAAATAATAACAAGGCCAACAGAATCACCATTAGAAACAATCGTATTAAGAGCATACTTACAACTAACACTATAATCATTAGTAATAACTAAATCTTTATCATACTTCTCTAAAATACTCTCTCTACGTTTAATAGAAACACTAATATCATCACTAATAGACTTATTAAGTAAATCCTTTAAATTACTAGAACATGCAATAACACTATCACAATCAGTAATAATAATACTCTTCTTAGTAATTGAATACAATGCATCAGCCATAGTACGAGCATACTCATCTACATTTCTCATAATAGAAAACTTCTTCAAAATAATATTATTACCATCAACAAAAATCTCTAAAGACTCTCCATCTCGAATCCGAAGATTACGTCTAATTTCCTTAGGAATAACAATACGACCCAAATCATCAATTCTACGTACAACTCCTGTTGCTCTCATAAATCACTCTCCTAAATAATATTTTGTATTTATTTACCAAATTTATACCAAAAATCAAAAGATGTGTTATAATATATCACGTAGGAGGAATTACAAATGAATAAAACAAACGAAATATTCGTATTCGGACATAAAAATCCAGATACAGACGCTGTAACATCAGCAATCGCACTTTCATATCTAAAACAACAACTAGGAGAAAATACAATACCAAAAGTTTTAGGAAATATAAATAATGAAACAGAATATGTTTTAAATCACTTCAATATAGAAAAACCAGAATACTTAAATAATGTAAAATTACAAATAAAAGACTTAAACTTTAATAATAAACATCATATAGAAGACACAAACTCAATTTACTATGCATATAACTATATGATAGAACACAATATTAATAACATTCCAGTATTAAGTCCAGAAAATAATGTAGAAGGAATAATCGCAATGAAACATATCGCAAAATATATGATTTCAGGAGATTCAAAACAATTAAATGCTTCATATGAAAATATTCTAGAAACATTAGAAGCAGAAGAAGTATTAAAATTTGATAAAGTAATAAGTGGTACAATAAACATAGCTGCTTTCAAAAGCGAAACATTTATTGAAAATATAAAAGTAAATGAAGAAACAATAGTACTTGTTGGAGATAGATATAAAGTTGTTGAACACGCAATTAAAAATCATGCAAAACTATTAATAATTACTGGAGGACACGAACTTCCAAAAGAACTTGAAAAACTAGCTAAACAAAACAAAGTAAATGTAATCAAAACAAACTTCCATACATACGAAGCATCAAAAATGATTTCACTAAGTAACTATGCAATACAAATAGCTATAAAAGAAGATATAGTAACAGTAACAGAGGATGACTTAGTAAGTGAATTTATAGTTCTAGCAAACAAAACAAAATATAGCTACTTCCCAATAGTAGACAAAAAGAATAAATTCATTGGAAATGTAGAACTAAAAGATACAACAAATCAAAATAGAAAACAAGTAATGCTAGTAGACCATAATGAATATGACCAAAGTGTTGATGGACTACAAGAAGCAGACATAGTTGAAATTGTAGACCACCATAATATTGGTTCAATTGGTACAATGGCACCAATCAGTTTCAGAAGTATGCCAGTAGGAAGTACAAATACATTACTATATAAAATGTATCAAGAACATAATGTAAAAATACCAAGAGAAATAGCTGGATTAATGCTATCAGGAATAATATCAGATACTCTTTTACTAGTATCACCTACAACAACTGAAATAGATAAAGAAACTGTAACAGAATTAGCTAAAATAGCAGGAGTAGATCCTAAAGTATATGGACTAGAAATGTTAAAAGCAGGAACATCATTAAAAGGAAAAACAGAAGAAGATATACTATTTGGAGACTTCAAAATGTATGAAGTTAATAATAAAAAAATCGGTGTTACTCAAGTATCTACATTCGATATTAATGACTTTACAGATAGTATAGAAACATATAAAGAATTAATAAATAAAAATGCTAAAAACAATAGCTACGATGTATTCGCATTCTTTATAACAGATAT
>CAKJXT010000030.1 GCA_918219625.1 Bacilli bacterium | reverse complement strand
TGAATTAATACTAGACTCATACAACAGCGGATATAAATATTTAGTAGTAGAAGCAAGCAGTCAAGGACTAAAAGAAGGAAGACTATATGGTGTAAAATTTGACTATGCAATATTTACAAACTTGACACACGATCACCTAGATTATCATAAAAGTATGAATGATTATTTGAACTCAAAATTACTACTATTTAAAGCACTAAAACCAAAAGGAATAGGAATTGTAAATATTGACGATAAATATGGTAAATACTTTACATCAAAAAATACATTTACATACGGGTTCAATGAATGCGACTATCAAATAAGCGATTACAAAGATTATAGTTTCAAACTAAATGAAGAAGAAGTAAAAATAAATATTCTAGGAAAACATAACGCCTACAATATGACCGCAACTATAATAGTGTTAGACAATTTAAAAGTAGGAATAGAAAAAATAAAAGAAACAATAAAAGAACTAAATCCACCAAGTGGAAGAATGGAAATATATGAATATAATACAAATAAAATAATAGTTGACTATGCACATACACCAGATGCAATAGAAAAAGTTTTGAACACAATAAAAAAATATAATAATATATATGCAGTATTTGGATGTACAGGAAATAGAGATAGACTAAAAAGACCATTAATGACAAAACAACTATTAGATAAATGTACAAAACTGATAATAACACAAGATGACTTATACAATGAAGAATTTAGTCATATAGTAGAAGATATGATTGAAGATCAAGAAAAAGAAAACTATGAAATAATAGAAAATAGAAAAGAAGCAATAAAAAAAGGAATAAGTTATTTAAAAGAAAATGATGTATTATTGGTATTAGGAAAGGGACATGAAAAATATATAAAAGTAAAAAATAATTTAATAAAACATAATGATACGGAAACAATTTTGAACATAATTAAATAAAAATATTTAAAAAATAAAAAAATAGTGTATAATTAGATTAACCAATAGAAAGGAGAACAACATATGAAAATAAATAGTGTAAATTTAGAAACAATTGCGGTAAGACGCAGTCAATATCCAACAGATGAAAAACCAGAATTCTTATTAGTAGGAAGATCAAACGTTGGAAAAAGTAGCTTCATAAACACATTAATAGGAAGAAAAAACTACGCAAGAACATCAGCTAATCCAGGGAAAACACAAACAATAAACTTTTACTTAGTAAATGATGAATTTTACTTAGTAGATGCTCCAGGATATGGCTTCGCAAACTTAAGTAAAGCAAAACAAAAGAAATTTGGCCTAATGATGGAAGACTATTTAGTAAATAGAAAAAATCTAAAATGTGTCTTCATGTTAGTAGACTTTAGACATAAACTAACAAATGATGACATAATGATGTATAACTTCCTAAAATACTATAAGGTACCAGTTGTAATAGTTGCTACAAAAACAGATAAAATTGGAGTAACACTACAACCAAAGCAAAGAGCACTAATACTAAGCGATATAGACCTTGTTGTAGGAGACGAATTTGTAATGTTTTCAAATGTTACAAAATTAGGAAAAAAAGAAATAACAGATAAAATTGAAAGAACTATTTAGATTATCAAGAAACTACTATTCTCATAAAATATTCTAGGTGAGTAAAATGAAAATAGAAAAACATGATGACAATCTAGTAGTTTTTTTAAACAAAAAAATTGCTCCTAAAAGCATAAACAATAAAATAGAACTTGAAAAAAATTTCCAAAAAACATTTAATAAATTAAACAATATATATAACCTGGACTTAAGTGGAAATTACAAAATAGAAATATATGATAATAAAGAATATGGAATAATATTAGAAATAAAAAAAGAAGAAATAGAATACTTTGACTATTACGACGCAATAGATATGCACCTAAATATATCAAAATATAAAGACATACTATATAAAACAACGAATATAATAAAAGATACAAATATATATGAATATAAAGGAGAAATCTATATAGAACCAATAGATATAGACTTCAATAATCTAGGTATGATAATAGAAAACAGTGAAATAATCTATGGGAAAAAGGCATATATTATTAAGAAAAAAGGAAAAAAACTAGATAGAAAAAGCCTTAAAGTTGAAAATTTGATATAAAACATGTATAATTTAATTGGTGAGAAAATGAGACTTAGAAATGTTAAAGGCGCAAAAGAAGAAATAGAAAAGTCTAAATATATTATAGAAGATTATGAACAACATAAAGGTAATTTTAAAAATATATTTAATAATAAAAATGAAATACATATAGAAATAGGAATGGGTAAAGGAGACTTCGTAAAAGGGATGGCTCTAAAATATCCAAATATAAATTTTATCGGAATAGAAAAGTTTGATAGTGTAATGGTAAGAGCAGTACAAAAATTAGAAGAAACAGAAATACCTAACTTAAAACTAATTAAAATGGATGCACTAAATATAGACAAAATATTTGATAAAGAAATTGATACAATATATCTAAACTTCTCAGATCCATGGCCAAAAGCTAGACATGAAAAAAGAAGATTAACAAGTGATATTTTTTTAGAAAAATACGATAAGATATTAAAAAACAAAAAAATAATAATGAAAACAGACAACAGAAAATTATTTGAGTATTCTGTAAAATCATTAACAGACTATGGATATAAAATAGATGAATTATCATTAGATCTACACAATGATGATATCAGTGATAATGTTGAAACAGAATATGAGAAAAAATTCATATCACTTGGGAATGTAATATATAAAATTAGTGTACACAAGTAGACACTGTAAAATAAATAAAAACACTAAAAAAATATCATTTTTTTAAAAAATTTGATATAATTTAGAAAAGTAGGTGAAGCATGAAAAAAAAGGTTTCATTACTGTTAGTAATATTACTAACTATGACAGGATGTACTGCAGTAAGAATTGACACAAAAGATATCGATAATATTGTTGATGTAGTCCTATCAAAAGATAACAAGCTATATAATCATATAGGGAAAGGATATAAGTACTATATACCAAGAGGAATGACTTATATTGATACAAATGAATTCAATGACAAGATTTATTCCGATGGAAAATACTATTATCTATATATAGATGCAGTTAGTTACTACCATCAAAAAGAAGTGGAATATGAAAAAAATCAAAAATCAATATACTTTAGAGAAATAAAAGATGGAGATAAAAAAGGATATATAGATATAATTGAACAAGATGGAAAATATCTAGTTGAATTTATGTATAACTATGCAAGAGTGGAATCATTAGTAAATAAAGAAGATATAAATGATGTAATACTTAATAGTTCATACATATTGTCAACTGTAAAATTTAATAATAATGTAATAAAAATATTACTTGATGAAGACTACTTTAAATATAAAGAAGAAAAATTTGAATTATTCGAAAAAGTAGAAGAAAAGAATGAAAATTTCTTGCAATACACTGAATAGGAAAGGTGATAATATGGGATTAATGGATAAATTAAGAGATATGTTTACAGAAGAAGTAGAAGAACCATTTACAGAAGAAGAACCAATAAAAAAAGAAGTAATACAGGTGGAAATTCCTGCTCCAAAGAAAAAAGAAGAACCGGAAGAGATAGAAGAAGATATTAAGGAAAAACCAGTTAAAAAAATGGACAAGCCTGCACCTATATTCTTTGATGATACAGACTTTGTTGGACTAGATGAACCAAAACAAAAAACAAAACCACAAAAAGTAAGTTCTTTCTATGAAAAACCAAAAAAAGAAGAAAAGGAAGAACCTAAAAAGTTCAAGCCAACGCCAATAATATCACCAGTATATGGTATATTAGATAAGAACTATCACAAAGAAGATATAAAAACAAAGAATAATACAGGAAATTCTACATATCATAATGATAAAGATGTAAGTATAGACAATATAAGAAAAAAAGCATATGGAACACTAGAAGATGAATTGGAAGTAACATTATTTGGCGAACCAGAAAAAATAGAAGAAAAAGTTGAACCAAAAGATGATATTGACATGTTTGATGAACTACTTGAAGACCCAAAAGAAGAAAGAAAAAATATAGATGACAGCGATTTATTTAACTTAATCGATTCAATGTACGAAAAAGAGGATGATAATAATGGAAACAGCTAGTACACTATTACCAGTAATATTTTATACACTGTTAAGCATATTAATTATTGTAGCGATAATTCTACTATATAAATTAACAATAACAGTAGATAAAGCAAACGTAGTACTTGATGATATATATGGTAAAGTAAAAAAATTAGACAATCTATTTGAAATAATAGATAAAAGTGCAGATACAATTAATCTTGTAACTGATAAAATTACAGGAATAATATCAAATTCGATAATGAAAGTATTCAAAAAGAGAAAGGAAGATGAAGATGAGTAAAAAAGGATTTGGAAAATTTGTTGTAGGAGCAGGTATAGGAGCTGCATTAGGATTCTTATTCGCACCAAAAAAGGGAAGCGATTTAAGAGCTGATCTAAAGAAAAAAATGGATGAACTATTAGAAAAAGCAAAAAACATAGAAGCAGAAGAAGTAAAAGAAACAATAGAAGCTAAAATTGCTGAAATAAAAGATGAATTATCTGACTTAGATAAAGAAAAAGCTTTGAAAATAGCTAAGAAAAAAGCAAGAGACATTCAAGATGCAGCAGAAGAACTAGTTGAATATGCTGTAGAAAAAGGAACACCAGTTCTAGAAAAAACTGCAGACTCAGTTAGGCAAAAAGCAATTGAAGTAACAAAACAAGTCTTAACTAAATTAGAAAAAGAAGAAAAATAGTGAAAATTTCACTATTTTTTTTTAAAATATTTACGCAAGTAAAACAATAATGTATAATTTATAAAGAAAAGAGGTATTATATGATAATAGGATCACATGTAGGATTTAATAAAAAAGAACAATTACTTGGAAGTGTTAAAGAAGCACTATCTTATAATTCAACAACATTCATGTTTTATACAGGAGCGCCACAAAATACAACAAGACTACCAATAGATGATGAATTAACAAAACAAGCATTTGATTTGATGAAAGAAAACAACATAAATCCTAAAAATGTTATAATACATGCACCATATATAGTTAATCTAGCTAATGAAAAAAACTTTGAATTTTCAATTAACTTCTTAAAACAAGAAATAAAAAGAGTAGAACAATTAGGATTCGATAAAGTAGTACTACACCCAGGAAGCCATGTAGGAATTGGATATGAACAAGCACTTAAAAACATAACTAAATGTCTAAATGAAGTACTAGTAAATACAAAAGTAAAAATACTACTAGAAACAATGGCTGGAAAAGGAACAGAAGTTGGAATAACTTTTGAACAAATAAAACAAATAATAGATGGAATAAATAATAAAGAAAATATCGCGGTATGTCTAGACACATGCCATATAAACGATGCAGGATATGACTTAAACGATTTTGATAAAATACTTGATGAATTCGACAAAATAATTGGACTAGATAAGCTATTATGTATTCATGTCAATGACTCAAAAAATGAAATAAACTCACATAAAGATAGACATGAAAATATTGGATATGGTCATATAGGATTTAATAATTTATTAAATGTAATATATAATGAAAAATTAAAAGATGTTCCTAAAATATTAGAAACACCATATATCAAAGACGAAAAAGACTCATATCCCCCATATAAATTTGAAATAGAAATGATAAAAGAAAAGAAATTTAATGAGAATTTAATACCAAATATAATAGAATACTACAAATAATTTTTATACTTATCCTTAAATTCAATATATAACTTTTCAATTTTATTATAACTAAGTTCATCTAAAGTAGACTTTAAACTATCAAGAATAGGCCTAGGATTACCATAAACAATAGTATGCCAATCACTCTTGATATAATCATATATTAATTTAAGTTCATCTGAAGATAATGACAATCCTTGCTTTTTACTAAAAATATCAATTTCTGATAAAGTTAACTTAGAAACATAATTCTTAATTAAAAATTCACTCATAATATCACCTAAATAATTATATTCAAAAATAAAATAAATAAACCAGGAGGCAAAAATATGACAATAATTTATATCAATAATAAAAATGAAAAAGCCAAAATACAGAAAAAATAAAATATCCAAAGAAAAAAGAATACAAATAGAAAAAAGATATAAATTATTAATATTCTTAGTAATAGTATTAATGTCAACATTAATTGGATATTTATTTTATGTACAAATAATTAAGAATGAATTTTTCAAAGAAAAAGTAGAAGAAGCAACAGTAAAAATTGTAGAAGGAGACTCTGCTCCAAGAGGAAGAATATATGATAGGAATGGAAGGCTAATAGTAAATAATATAGCTGTTAAAGTAATAACATATAAGAAAAGTGGACTAAATACAAAACAAGAAATAGAACTAGCATACAAACTATCAGACATACTAAATGTAGACTATAAAAGAATAACAGAACAAGATAAAAAAGTATTCTGGTTAAAAAACAACTATGAAGCAGGGAACAATTTAATAACACAAGAAGAATATAATGATTTAAAGGAAAGAAAAATAACAAATGATGATATAGAAAAATATAAATTAGAAAGAGTTCCAAAAGAAGAATTAGAAAAATATAGTGAATTAGATTTAGAAGCGGCTTATATCTATAAATTAATGAATACAGGATATAGTTATCAAGAAAAAACAATAAAAAAATATAACGTTACAGATGAAGAATATGCGCTAGTAGCAGAAAAGTTAGATGAACTAACAGGATGTAATATAAAACTAGATTGGGACAGAGAATATTTGTATGGGGACACATTTAGAACAATACTAGGAGCAGTATCAACTAGTGAATCAGGAATACCTTATGAATTAAAAGATGATTATCTAAAAAAAGGATATCAACTAAATGATAGAGTAGGAACAAGTTATATTGAATACCAATATGAAGATTTATTAAAAGGAACAAAAAATAAATACAAAGTAGTAAATGGAAAATATATCTTAATAGAAGAAGGAAAAAGAGGAAATGATATTAAACTTACAATTGATATTGAACTGCAAAAAGAAATAGAAAAAATCCTAGAAGAAGAAATAAGAAATACAAAAAATGAACCAAATACAAGATACTATAATAGATCATTTGTTGTAATATCAAACCCACAAACAGGTGAAATACTCGCAATGGCAGGAAAACAAATAAATCAAAATGGAGAAATATATGACTTTACACCAGGAGTAACAACATCACCTGTGGTAGTAGGATCAGTAATAAAAGGAGCATCACACATAACAGGATATAATAATGGCGCATTAACAATTGGAGAAGTAAGAGATGATAAATGTATAAAAATAGCCGCAACAAAAGAAAAATGTTCATGGAAATATCTAGGAACACTAAATGATATAACAGCTTTACAACAATCATCAAATACATATCAATATAATACAGCTATAAAAGTTGCGCACGGATATTATCAATATGATCAACCTCTAAAAATAGATACAAGTGCATTTGAAAAATATAGAAATACATTCGCACAATTCGGATTGGGGGTAAAAACAGAAATAGACTTACCAGTAGAAAGTTTGGGATATAAAGGAACAAGTACATTACCAGGACACTTACTAGACTTCTCAATTGGACAATATGATACATACACACCAATTCAATTAAATCAATATATAAATACAATCGCAAATGGTGGAAATAGAATGAAACCATACCTATTAAAATCAATATATGAGCCAACAAAAGATGGACTAACAAAAAGAATAAAAGGAACAGAACCTAAAATATTAAACAAATTAGAAACAGAACAACAATATCTAGATCGAGTAAAATTAGGCTTCCAAAGAGTAATGGATTCTGGAACAGGATATGGATATATTGATTTACAATATAAGCCCGCAGGAAAAACCGGAACAAGTCAAAGTTTCATAGATACAAATAATGATGGAGTGGTAGATACAGAGACAATAACAACAACATTTGTAGGATATGCACCATATGATGATCCTAAGATAAGCTTCACTGTAATATCACCAGATGTATACTATAATGAGTCAGGTTCAACTTATCAAAGCAATGTAAATAAAAGAATTGTTAATAGAGTTTCAAAAAAATACTTTGAAATTTATAAATAATTTGTTATAATAGGGTAGTGAATTAAAGAAGGAGGGATTTCGGATGGCAAAAAAAGGAGAAGCAAGAGAAAGAATTACATTAGCATGTACTGAATGTAAAGAAAAAAATTATCGTACTGAAAAAAATAAAAAGAATACTACTGAACGTTTAGAATTAAATAAATTTTGTAGTAAATGTGGTAAAACTACTAAACATAAAGAAGAAAAATAATTCTAAAGAAAGGAGTATATTATGTTTAACATTAATGATATTAAAAACGGTATTACATTTTTATTCGAAGGAAATATATATACAGTAATCGAATTCCAACATGTTAAACCTGGAAAAGGAGCAGCATTCGTAAAAGCTAAAATCAGAAACTTAAGAACAGGTTCAATCGTTGAAAAAACATTCAATACTAGTATTAAACTAGAAAAAGCAATGATTACAAAACAAAACATGCAATATCTATACAATACTGGTGACACATACTATTTCATGAATATGGAAACATATGAACAAATAGAATTAACAAAAGACCAAATGGGTGATGATGCTAAATACTTAATCGAAAACTTAAGTGTAAACATCACATTCTATGAAGGTGAAATGTTAGGAATGGAATTACCAGAAAAAATAGAATACACTGTTACTAAAACAGAACCTGCTGTAAAAGGTAATACAACAAACAATGCACTAAAAGAAGCATACATGGAAAATGATTTAATGGTAAAAGTTCCACTATTCATCGAACAAGGTGAAAAAATACTTGTATCTACAAAAGATGGTAAATACGATTCAAGAGCTTAATTTTTAAGCTTTTTTCATATTTTTGTTGACAAATAAATAAAATACATGTATAATCATGAAGAAACCGAAAAAAGGAAAGAAGATATTCACATATCTCACCCGATTATAATAGTAATGGGTAAAAGGCCAAATTAATTATTTTATATAATATAATTGTGCTTATAATGTGAATACCTTTGTATTCACTTTTTTGTTGGTTATTGCTAATTTTTGGAGGTGTTAGTATAGCAAGCAAAGATAAAGATTTGTTTATAAATGAACAAATACGTGCAAAAGAAGTAATGGTAATTGGACCAAATGGAGAACAATTAGGTGTAAAACCTATTAAAGATGCTCTTACATTAGCTAGTTACGCAGGATTTGATTTAGTATTAATAAATCAAAGTTCTAATCCACAAGTATGTAAAATAATGGATTACAATAAATACAAGTACGAAAACAAGAAAAAACAAAAAGAAAATCTAAAAAAACAAAGAGAAGCAAATCTTGAAATGAAAGAATATAGATTGTCAGTAACAATCGATGTTCATGACTTTAATACAAGAGTAAATAACTCTAGAAAATATCTAGAAAAAGGACATAAAATTAAAGTTTCAATTCGTTTTAAAGGTAGAGAAATGGCTCATACTGATTTAGGTAAAAATGTTTTACTTCGTTTTGCAGATGCTTTAGGTGAAGTTTCTACTATCGAACAAAACCCAACATTAGACGGACGTGTAATGATTATGATACTAGCGCCTAAGAAAGAAAAATAGGAGGATAATTATGGCAAAGAAAACACAAAGAACTCATAAGGGAACAGCAAAAGTTTGTAATGTTAGACCTGGAGGAACAATAAAAATAGGACATCCTGGAACAAGACATAATACAGGAAAGAAAAATGCAGCTTCAAATAGATCAGGAAGAAATGCATCATTATTAAGTAAATCAGATTACAATAGATTAAAAGACGTTATTAAATAGGAGGAATTAAAATGACAAGAGTTAAAGGCGGAACAATACATCGTGCACGTCGTAAAAAAGTAATGGACGCTGCAAAAGGATACTTTGGTAGTAAACATAGATTATATAAAAGTGCCAAAGAACAAGTAATGCATTCAGGAATGTATGCTTATAGAGATAGAAGACAAAAGAAAAGAGATTTCAGAAAATTATGGATTACAAGAATCAATGCTGCATGTCGTATGAACGAAATCAGCTATTCAAAATTCATAAATGGATTAAATATTGCAGGAGTAACAATTAACAGAAAAATGTTAGCTGAAATAGCAATTGATAGTCCAGAAACATTCACAAACTTAGTTAAAATTGCTAAAGATGCTTTAGTTAACGGACCAAAAGAAGAAAAAGAAGTTAAAAAAGCTGAAAAGAAAGAAACTGCTAAAAAGGAAGTAAAAGCAGAAAAAAAAGAAACTGTTAAAAAAGAAACAAAAAAAGAAACTAAAAAAGATCTTTCAACATTAACAGTTGCTGAATTAAAAGCAATGGCTAAAGATAAAGGTGTAGAAGGATATTCTGCAATGAAAAAAGCTGAATTATTAGATGCTTTAAAATAGTGATTATCACTATTTTTTTATACCTAAATTTGACTAAACAAATGTAGTATGCTATCATAAAACTATAGAAATCTTGGTGATTATATGAAAGTAAAATCAGATAAATTAAAGGAAATATTAGCAAGTTCAGGACTAGCAGTAGGACTACTAGGAATCACTATATCAACACTACCAAAAATGACAGTTAAATCAGAAAATATTAATATTCCTAATACAATAATATCAGATGAATTAAACAATAATGTTCCAATTAATATTGCGCTACTATTAGAAGAAATAAAGTCATATCAAGATGAATCTTTAGATAATGAACAACAAAAAACAACACCTGGATTAGATGGAAAAACAATTAGATATCATGAAAAAATAGTTAACCCTGATCAATCAATAACATATATGTATAATAATGAATGTGTAAAAAAAGTATCAAGAGATACTGTATGGTTCAAAACAGTTGGTGGAAGTAAAGTTTTTGAAATAAATAATTCACAATATTTATTACCTAATCAAGCAACAATAAGTGTTGTAACTAAAAGATATGATGATAAAACAAAAGAGTTATATCGTATGGATGGAACATATACTATCACAGAAATAAAAGACAATGAAGAAAGAATAAGAGAACTAAGAAAAAAAGATGGAACAATATTTAAATACTATTATAATAATTGGATAAGTAGTATAGAGAAGGTAAAGTCTATACCAGATTATCATGAAACAGCATTTAATAAAACACAAGTAATTATTAATCCTGATGGGAGTTTATCCTGCATTCAAGCTAATGAAACAAATAAAGACTCATCGGAACACTTTATACTATACCCGGATGGCACATCAAAATTATTTAAAGAATATGAAAATAACGATGGAAAAAAAAACAATACATATGAAATATATAAAGGATCACTATTAGTAGAAAAATATGAAAATAGTGAATTAAAAGAAAAATATGAAAATGGAAAAAGATATTTTTTCAACATATATGGAAAATCTTATTATGAAATAGAATCCTCAATTGGAATAACACGATATACACTAGATGATGTAAAATATGAATTCGTAGATAATGAAGGAAACACAACAACATATTATGAAAATGGTCAAATAGAAACAACTCAAAAAAATGGAATAACAAAGTCATATTATGAAAGCGGAAAAATAAAGTCAATAAAAATACCTGATGATTATGTTTCATATTATGAAAATGGGCAAATAAAATACGAACAGAAAGGTGCTCAAGGTACTGGATACTATGAAGATGGATCATTAAGAAAAAAAATAACACAAAATACAGAAATAAATTATTACAAAAATGGCCAAATAGAATCAAAATTTGAAATATATGATAATGAAACAAAACAATTTAAAAACAAATATTTATATTCTCAAAAAGGTAAATTAATAAAAACAATAATTGATGGCGAAATAAGATGTTATAACCCAGATGGTAGATTAGTAGCTAAAGGTACAGAGTCTGAGTATGAAGTATACTATCCAAGTAGTGAAATCATGATGAAAGTAAGTGGAGAATCATGCAAAATCTATTATGAAAAAGGAAATAAAAAAAATGAACAATGGGGTGTATCAACCTATTGGTTTGATTATTATGTAATATATAATGAAGAAAAAGACGAATATGAAATAAAAGAACCAACTAATGCAAAACAAAGAATTGATTATTATGAAAATAGTAATATGCAATATGCAGAATATAATGAAGATAATAGTAAAACTACTATTTACTACTATGAGTCTGGAAAAAGAAAAAAAATTTATCACGATATAGATAATCATGCGAAAGATGTGTATGAATATTATGAAAATGAACAGTTAAAAAAATATACAGATATGGAAAATAATTATGAGATATCATATTATCCTGATAGAACAATAGAATATGAAGGAAATCCAAGACATGATACAAATATAAATGGTGTTTATAAACAAGTTGGTGGAGAATCTGAAATAGCAAATTATGAAAATGGTAACCCGCGCTACAAAAAGAGTAGACAAAATGGTAAAACCTATGAAGAATATTATAGAGAAGACGGCTCAATTAAATTAATCCAAGACAATGATACAAAAACATCTTTCGATGAACATCAAAGAATAAAAACAATAGAAACACCAAGTGATACAACAGAATATTTTTACTACGATGAATTTAGCTTGTATTATATATATGATAAAAATGAAGGTGTATATAATTACTACTATAATGATGAAATGATATATAGTGGAAAAGAAAGGGTTATTAACGAAGGAAGTAATGGATATATTGATAAAGAAACTGGAGAAAAAGTAATAACATCATTTATATATTACTTAACAAATGATTTAAAAATAATAATTAAAGATGGCGTTGCTTCAATTTCAGAACCAAAACAAAAATAGTGTTTAACACTATTTTTTTTATTAAAACTTGCATTTTTTTGAAAAAGGTATATAATACTATATATCTTTTTTTTTGAAAGGGGAAAAATTAAAAATGAGAAAAAATCAAAAAACAATAGCAGTATTAACTGCACTATCAACAATGATTGCTACAACAGGATGTAGTGAAGAACAAATAAGACAAGAATATGAAGCAGAAAAAGAAAAAGTTTATGAGGATATGGATGCTAAATTAGAACAACAAAAAGAAGAAATTGTAAATAGTATTTTAGCTGAATTACAAGGAACAACCGATCCAGTAGTTACAACAACATATGATGCACAAGCAACATCATTAACAACTGCTGCAACAACATTGAAACAAACAACTCCAGTTACAACAGAAAACGAACAACCTGTAACAAGAGTAACACCAGAACCAAGATTAACAATACCTACAAAATATACAACAGCCACAACTGCTTCAACAACAACTACAGCAGTAGTTGAAGAACAATCAAACGAAAAATCATACAAAATCAATAATCAACCAGAAATGCATGAGAAAAGTAGTGGATACTATGTTACAAATGAATATACAATTCAACCAGTAAAAGAATGCCAAGGAAAAATGGGGGAATATTTATACTCAGTAGTAACAAAATTATATGGTAGTTACAACGAAAATTCAGATGTAGTTAAAAAGATAAAAGAATTAAACAACTTAACAAGTAACTTTATCCCAGTAAAAGGTGGTAATGATAAAGGAACCATCATATTACCTGGAAAAGTAGTATATTATAGAGCAAACTCTGCATTAGCTGCACAAACTGAAACAGAATTTTCAATGAACGAAATTAAAAGATTAAATGGAGTAGAAGACGAAACAAAAACATTAGAGACTATGTATATGTTGGTTAAAGTATTATCAGCAAATGAAAATACATTTAATACCAATAAAGGAACAGCACATGTTTGCGGACCAACTGTAATCTTTGCAGAAGACTATATTAAATGTGGAAAAACATATGAAGATGGGTTTGTAGATAGCGCGCTTATTAAAAATCCAGATAATGCAAATCAATGCTATTTTATTCAAGTAAAACCAAATGGAAGCTACTGTGAATATTTAGTCGCAGAAAATGCTAATGGAATTGGAACTGTAGATAATATACCATATATCACTATAACTAATAAAACTACTCTATATCCTGTTGAATTTACGAATGAAGCATATACATATGCAATGAACGAAGAAGGAGCACTATACGCTTTAGAAAATTTAAGTGCTTACTTTAATTTTCCGATTAAACATACTATAGACCTTAGAACAGGATATCAAAAAACAAAATAAAATGTGTATAAAAACACATTTTTTTCTTTTAAAACTTGTAAAAAATACAAAAATATTATATACTATATGGGTATTAATGGAGGTCAAAATGGAAAATATAAAAGAAATCAAAATTAAAGTAGAAGGAAAAAAATGGGAAGAAGCTATGGAAAAAGCTTATAAAAAAGCTAGTAGTAATTTCCAAGTAGACGGTTTTAGAAAAGGACACGCACCAAAAAATGTATTTTTAAAGAAATATACACAAGAAAGATTAAATTTCGATTGTGCTGATGTATGCTTAGACGATGCATACAATGATATGATCAAAAAAGCAAAAGACTTAGAAATAGTAGCGCAACCAGAAATAGGTATTAATGAAATATCAGAAAAAGGTGTAGAATTCATTTTCAAATTAACTTTAAAACCAGAAGTTAAATTAGGAAAATACAAAGGATTAGGTGTAAAGAAAGAAAAAGTAACTGTTTCAAAAGAAGAAATAGAACATGAAATCGAACACATTAGAAGTCATTATACAGAAAATGTAATCAAAGAAAAAGGAAAAGTTGAAAATGGAAACATTGCTGTAATTGACTTTGAAGGATTCAAAGATGGAGTAGCATTCCCTGGAGGAAAAGGAGAAAACTATTCACTAGAAATCGGATCAAATACATTTATTCCTGGATTTGAAGATCAAGTAATTGGTATGAAAAAGGGAGAAACTAAGGATATCGAAGTTACATTCCCTGAAGATTACCATAGTGAAGATTTAAAAGGTGCAAAAGCTACTTTCAAAGTAAAAGTAAATGAAATTAAGGAAAAAAGAATTCCTGAATTAAATGCTGACTTCTTCGAAGACTTAGGAATGGAAGGAATCGATTCTAAAGAAAGCTTAGAAAAACAAGTAAAAGAAAACTTAACATCAAGAAAAGAATCAGATGTAGAAAATAAATACGTTGATGAATTATTAGAAAAAGCAGCTAAGAACGTAAAAGTAGATATTCCAGATGTTATGGTAAATGAAGAACAAGATAGAATGATCAAACAATACGAAGAGACACTAAAAATGCAAGGATTAAGTCTAGAACAATTCTATCAATTTACTAATTCAGATGAATCAAAACTAAAAGAACAAATGAAAGACGAAGCAGTAAAAAGAATTACATATAGATTAATGCTAGAAGAAATTGCTAAAGCAGAAAATATCGAAGTAACAGATAAAGACGCTAAAGAAGAAGCAAAGAAAATGGCTGAAAAATACAACATGAAAGAAAAAGAATTCTTAGAAGCATTTGGTGGATTAGACATGATGAAATACGATATTAAAATGCGTAAATCTATGGAAATATTAAAAGGTGAATAATCACCTTTTTTTTGTATAAAACAATCTTCGCCAAAAAATAACAAAAAACTACCAATAAAATTAAAAATATGATAAAATAAGAATAGTTAGAATAAAAGAGGTGTTAATATGAATGTTGCATTATTTCTGGTAAGTATGTATGTAATAGCAGATATATTAATAATAATAGTATTAAATATAATAAAAAGTGCTAACAATAGAAAATTCAAAAATAGAATTGAACAACTAGAAATTGAAAAAAACAAAATCGATTCAGCACCTATAACACCAGAACTATCAAAAATAGAATCATACTTAAAAAATGATAAATTAGAAGTAATGTATAGTGGTTGGAAAACTAGACTAGAAGATATTAAAAATAACCAAATACCAAAAATAAGTGAATTACTATTAGAAGCAGATTTCATGTTAAAACAATCGGATTACAAAAGTACAATGTTAAAAATCGCAAAATTAGAAATAGAAATATATAAAGTAAGAACGAGTACAGAGATCCTCTTAAATGAAATAAAAGAAATTACAAATAGTGAAGAAAAAAATAGAACAATTATAACAAAATTCAAAGCAAAATATAGAACATTATTCCAAAAATATAATGAAACAAGAAATGAATTTGGTGAAATTGCTAAATCAGTAGATTTACAATTTGAAAATATAAGCAAAAAATTTGAAGACTTCGAGAAAGCAATGGATAATAAAGACTTCATGGAAGTAACAAACATAATAAAAGCAATCGACGATATGCTAAAGCATATGCAAATAGTAATAGATGAAGTTCCAGCTATAGTAATAATGGCAACAAATGTGCTTCCAAACAAAATCAAGGAAGTTGAAAAAATATATGAAAGCATGAAGAAAAAGGGATATCCACTAGACTATCTAAATGTAGAATATAATATAGAAGAAGCTAACAAAAAAATAGTAGATGTTATGGATAGAACAAGGGTATTGAATCTAGAAGATAGTTTATTTGAACTAAAAATATTAATGGAATATTTTGATTCAATATTCGATGATTTCGAAAAAGAAAAAGTAGATAAATCAAGTTATGAAGAATCAATCACTAAATTCAAACAAAAATTAGATAGAATTAATAAATTGATGAATGAACTATTCTCACAAATGACCGACTTAAAAAAAATCTATAATCTATCTGAAGAAGACTATAATGCATTACTTCAAATAAGAAACGAAGTAGATGAATTAAATAATGACTACAAGGTATTAAAAACTCATACAGGAAATAATACATTCGCATATTCAAAATTAACAAGAGAGATAGAAAATCTATTTTTACGACTAGTTAATATAGAAGAAAGATTAGATAACTCACTAAATGCAATAGGAGATATGCATGATGATGAAATAAGAGCTAGAGAACAATTAGAAGAAATAAAATCAATCTTAAAAGAATCAAAAATAAAACTTAGAGAATATAATATGCCTATAATTCCTAAAAAATACTATGTAGAATTAAATGAGGCACAAGATGCAATAAAAGAAATAATAGTTGAACTAGAAAAGAAGCCAATGAATACAGAAGTATTAAATGTAAGAGTTGATACAGCAAGAGACTTAACATTTAAACTATATAAAGAAACTAGAGAACTATTAAAATCAGCAAAATTTGCAGAAATGGCAATAGTATATGGAAATAGACATAGAAGTGAAAGAGAAGAATTAGATAAAAATTTAACTATTGCAGAAGGACTATTCTATAAAGGTGATTATCAAAAATCACTAGAAGTAAGTATAAATGCATTAAATAGAATAGAAAAAGGAATATATAATAAATTATTAAAATTATATGGAAATGATAATGGGTAATCCCATTATTTTTTCATAAAAATAATTTTACAATAAATACTTTTTTTGTTATAATTATTGTGGAGGCTAGGTAATATGAAACTAAACAATAAAGGCTTTGCATTAACAAGTATGATATATATGTTAATAGTATTGTTTTTAATGATAATGCTACTAGTATTATCTAACCTAGCACAAAGAAAAGTAATACTAGATAAAATGAGATATGACATAAAAAACAAATTAGAACAAGGTGTATCAGTAAATGTAGAAGCTTTGCCATATCAAAATAAAACAACAGGAACATACTATGAAACACTTGAACTAGCTATTAATAGAGCAACATCAGGTGATACGATACAAGTATTAAAAAATGTAACAGATCAAAGCACACCAACAATAGAAGCAGGAAAAAATATTAAAATTGATTTAGTGGGAAAAGAAGTTAATTTATCACAAACGATAACAAATAATGGTACACTAGATATATATAGCTCAATTGATGGAGGAAAAATAAATAATTCAGCTTCAACAACTATATGGAATTACTCATATTTTTCTTTAAATGCAACAAGCGATGTACATAATATTAGTATAATTAATACATCAAACATTACAAGCGGTAGAATTATTATAAATGGAAATAATGCTGAAACGGTTTTAAATGCAAATGCAAATGCACAATATATAAATAGTGCTCCAGATAGTGATACAGATATAAGATATATAGTGGTAAATTATGGAAAAGTAACTGTAAATGGAGCAACATTAAAAAATAATGTTAATAATTTAAAAACTGAACGTGGCATTATAAATGTATCAACTGCGCCGTCTGCAAGAATAATAATAAACTCAGGTTTAATAGAAACAGGACAGTATAGTTTATTTAATAATGGTGGTACAGGAAATACATTTGACGATCCTACAATTAAGATAACGGGAGGAACAATAAAAAGTAATAGCTCATTTGCAATAAGAAACGATATCCCAAACTGTTTAGTACATATAACTGGTGGAAATATAATATCAGACACTACTCGTGCAATATATATATCAAAAGGAACACTAACATTAGGAGTGAACGATGGTGGAACTCCATCAGTAACAGAACCTAATATCATAAGTAAAAACTATAGCATGTTTGTATCAACATCATCAGGAACAATATTTAATTATTATGATGGAAAAATAACAGGTACAGCTAATAGTGTAATAAATAAACAACCTAATAATAAACCAAGTGGGTATGTTTTAAACACAGTAACAGATGGACCTAATCAAATTATAACATTACAACCGCAATAATAAAAAAGTAATTGAAATATATTACTTTTTTGTGTATAATCTTATTGTCAAAGAGGTGAACTATGGAAAAATTAATACTAATAAAATATGGGGAATTAACAACAAAAAAAGACAATAGAAAATTTTTTGTAAAAACTCTAGAACAAAATATATTAAAAAAAATAAAAAATATTAAAATTGAAAAAACAATGTCAAGAATGTATATAACATATAATGATAAAGATGAAAAAGAAATACTAGAACAACTAAAAAAAATATTTGGAATACATAGTATAGTAATATGCGATAAAGTTAATACTAATGAAGACGACATAAAAAACAAAGTACTAGAAATTCTAAAAGAAAAACAATTTAAAACATTTAAAGTAACAACAAAAAGAAGTGATAAAACTTTTGAACATACTTCTATGGAATTCAATAATATTATAGGAGGATTAGTATTAAGAAACTTTGATTGTAAGGTGGATGTCCATAATCCTGAATTAAACCTAGAAATAGAAATAAGAAAAGAAGGAACATATATCTATAACAAAGAAATAAAAGGACTAGGTGGATACCCAGTAGGAATTCAAGGAAAAGGAATGTTGATGCTATCAGGTGGAATAGATTCACCAGTAGCTGGATATTTAGCGCTAAAAAGAGGAGTAAATATAGAATGCCTATACTTTGAATCGCCACCACACACAAGCCTAAATGCAAAAAACAAAGTATTAAAACTTGCGGAAATACTAAATGATTACTCAGGAAATATAAAAGTACATGTAGTACCTTTTACAAAAATTCAAGAAGAAATATATAAAAATATTCCTGGTAATTATAATATAACCATAATGAGAAGAATGATGTATAGAATCGCAGAAAGATTCTCAAAAAGAAGAAACTGTAAAATAATAATAAATGGAGAATCAATTGGACAAGTTGCAAGTCAAACATTAAACAGTATGGTTGTAATAAACAATGTAACAAATATGCCTGTAATAAGACCAGTAGCATGTTTAGATAAACTAGAAATAATAGAAATATCAAAGAGTATAAATACATATGATACAAGTATATTACCATATGAAGACTGTTGTACTATATTTGTACCCAAACATCCAATAATTAATCCATCATTAGAAACAGCACTAGAATATGAAAAACTTATAAACTATGAAGAATTAATAAGTGAATGTATAAAAAATATAGAAACAATGAATATAAAAAAGCAAGAACAAGACGAATTATTATAAACCAAAAATTACCAAAAAAAATAATGTATTAAAAAACCAAATGTGCACATTCTATTAGTGTACAGGAGGTGAATACAATGAATAAAGAAAATAGTAAATTCGTAGTTCCAGGATCAAAACAAGCTATCGAAAGAATGAAATATGAAATAGCTAACGAATTTGGTGTAAATCTTGGACCAGATGCTACTTCTAGAGCTAACGGATCTGTAGGTGGAGAAATCACTAAAAGATTAGTTAAAATGGGAGAACAACATTTAGGTGGATCAAACTACCAAAGTAAGTAATTATAGAAATGGACAGTTGAAATAACTGTCTTTTTTTAGTAAAAATTTCCACGTAAAAAAAATAAAAATAAGAAAAAACTAATAATGAGGTGAGAAGTATGAATAAATTAATAGTTCCAGGATCAAAACAAGCTATTGAAAACCTCAAATACGAAATAGCTAGAGAACTAGGAATAACACTAGGAGCAGACACATCAAGTAGACTTAACGGAACAGTCGGTGGGGAAATAACAAAAAGACTAGTTCACTTAGGAAAACAATATTATAATGAAACAAAATAAGAATATCAAAATGATATTCTTTTATAATATTTTATCAACTATACCATACTCTAAAGCTTCATTACTATCCATAAAAAAATCTCTTTCGGTATCACGCTCTATAACAGAAATATCTCTACCAGTATTATGAGATAAAATAATATTTAATTTATTCTTTAACTTTAAAATTCTTTCAGCAGCAATCTTAATCTCGGTAGCTTGACCTTGAGCCCCCCCTAAAGGTTGATGAATCATAACCTCACTATTAGGTAGACAATATCTTTTACCATGACATCCACTAGATAAAAGAAAAGCACCCATACTTGCAGCCATTCCTATACAAATGGTAGACACATCACTCTTAATAAAATTCATAGTATCATATATAGCCATACCAGCAGTAATAGACCCTCCAGGAGAATTAATATATAAACTAATATCATCATTATTAATAGAATCTAAATATAATAATTGAGCTACAATACTATTTGACAAATTGTCGTCAATTTCACTAGACAAGATAATAATTCTATCCTTAAGTAATCTAGAATAAATATCATAAGCTCTTTCACTATTACTAGTTTTCTCAATTACAGTTGGAATTAACATAAAATCATCTCCTAATAATATAATAGAAACAAAAGTATAATTTATTCACTAAAAAATGTGACAAAAACCTACTTTTTTGATAAAATATATTTATAGGATAGAGGGGAAACAATGGCGAAGTTAATAAAAGTAAATTTTAAGGGGTTAGAAACAAGAGAATTCCTACAAGGAACAACACTTGAAGAAATAAGTGATAGTTTTAAAAAATACTATAACTATCCAATATTAGTAGGAAAAGTAAATAATCATATAACAGAATTAAGTCATGAGGTAGAATCTAATTGTACAATCGATTTTATTGATAGATCAACTCAATTAGGACTAAGCATTAATTCAAATGGATTAATCTTCGTACTAATTTTGGCAGCAAAAAAACTACTAGGATATGATTGTGAAATAAAAATAGAAAACTCATTAGACAATGGTACATACTGTGAACTTGACAATTATAATCTAGATAAGCAACTACTAAAAAAGATTGAATCTAAAATGAAAGAAATAATAGATCTTGAACTAAAATTTACAAAAGTAAGTGTATCAAGACTAGACGCAATAGAATTCTATAAAAGAAAGAAAAATCCAGACAAAGTAAATATGTTAAAATATATAAGCAATAGCTTTGTAAATTTATATAGACTAGACGATGTATATGATTACTTCTTCTGTGAAATGCCAATGAAAACTACAGACTTAAGCGACTTCAAACTTACATATGTAAAGGATAATGGCTTTGTAATAAGCTATCCAACTATAGATACTCCAGAAAAAACATTAGACTATATACATAAACCAAAAACACATGAAACATTCCACGACTATGCAAGTTGGGCAAGAATTATAGGAATATCAAATGCTTCAGACCTAAACAAACAAGTATCAATTGGAAAATATAATGACGTTATAAGACTAGCAGAAACACACTATGAAGGACAATTAGCGTTAATATCAGAAAAAATATATCAAAATAAAGAAAATATAAAAATGGTATTATTAGCAGGACCTTCATCAAGTGGAAAAACAACAACTGCAAAAAAACTAGGAATATATTTGCAAAGCAAAGGATTCCAAACACACTATATATCAATTGATGACTACTTTAAAGAAATAGAGGAAACACCAAAAGATGAAAATGGAGAATATGACTTTGAATCAATAGATGCATTAGACTTAAATCTATTTAATAAACACTTAATAAAACTATTAAATGGAGAAAAAGTACAAATGCCAGAATATAACTTTGTATTAGGAAAGAAAGAATATAAAAAAAGATTCTTACAACTACAAGAAAATGACATCCTAATAATAGAAGGATTACATGGATTAAACGATAAACTAACATCATCTATTGAAAGAAAAAATAAATTCAAAATCGCAATAGCGCCATATACACAAATAAATATAGATAATCATAACTATATTCATACAAGTGATACTAGAAAAATAAGAAGAATTGTAAGAGATAACAAAACAAGAGGAAAAGGACCAGAAGAAACACTAAGAATGTGGAAAAAAATACACAATGGTGAAATGAATTATATATTCCCATATCAAAAAGACTTAGATGCAATAATTAATTCAGCAATGATATATGAATTGGGAGTACTAAAAGTATATGCAGAACCATTACTATTCGCAGTAAGTGAATCAGATGAAACATATCCAGAAGCAATAAGACTAATAAATCTCTTAAGAAACTTCTTGCCAATACCTAGTGACGATGTACCAAGAGACTCAGTATTAAGAGAATTCATTGGGAAAAGTGGATTTGACAAATAGGAAGAAGGAATAATATGATTAAAATAGCAATAAATGGATTCGGAAGAATTGGAAGACTAGCATTTAGACAAATGTTTGAAAATGAAAACTATGAAATAACAGCAATTAATGACTTAACAAGCCCAGAAATGTTAGCCCATCTATTAAAATATGATACAGCTCAAAAAAGATACGAAGGACACACTGTTGAATCAACAGACGATAGTATTATAGTAGATGGAAAAGAAATAAAAATATATAAAGAACCAGATCCAAGTAATTTACCTTGGAAAGAATTAGACATAGATGTAGTATTCGAATGCACAGGATTCTTTACATCAAAAGAAAAATCAGAAGCACACATTAAAGCAGGAGCAAAAAAAGTAATAATATCCGCACCAGCTGGGGAAGATCTAAAAACAGTAGTATATGGAGTGAATGAAAATATACTAACTAAAGAAGATCAAATAATAAGCGCAGCAAGTTGTACAACAAACTGTTTAGCGCCTATGGCAAAAGCATTAAATAATTATGCAAAAATAGAGAGCGGAATAATGACTACAGTACATGCATATACTGGAGATCAAATGATACTAGATGGGCCACATAGAAAAGGTGATCTAAGAAGAGCTAGAGCAGGAGCATCTAATATCGTTCCAAACACTACAGGAGCAGCAAAAGCAATTGGATTAGTTATACCTGAACTAAAAGGAAAACTAATAGGTTCAGCACAAAGAGTTCCAGTAATAACAGGTTCAACAACAATTTTAGTTGCGCTAGTTAAAGGAAAAGACATAACAAAAGAAAAAGTTAATGAATATATGAAAAAAGTATCTAACGATACATTTGGATATACAGATGAACCAATCGTATCAACAGACGTAATTGGAACAACATATGGATCACTATTTGACGCAACACAAACAATGGTACATCAAATTGATGAAGATACATACCATGTTCAAGTAGTAGCTTGGTATGATAATGAAAACGGTTATACATCACAAATGATGAGAACTGCTAAATATTTAATGAATTTATAAAATTGGAATTATTTCCAATTTTTTTTATAATTTTTAAGGAACTTTTATTTCTACGGAGTAATATATTTATAGGTGATGAAGAAGATGACAAAAAGGAATTTTAAAAAACTATCAGATGATTCTATGTTTAAGGCAGTATTCTCTAATAAGAAATACATGAATTGGTTATTAGAAAAGTTTCTTAGAAGAAAGATTAATAATTATAAAATAATAAATAAAATTAATAATAGAGAAGTAAGTAATAAAGATGTTCTAGAATTAATAAAACAAGAATTAGTTAACAGTAATATTAATGTAAGGAAAAAAACAGTGGACTTACTTGTAAGAAGAGAAAATGAAATAATTGATTTAGAAGTTAATAATGTATTTGATGAAGATATAAGAAAAAGGAACTTTGCTTATCTATCAAATATTTATTCAAATTTTTTAAATCATAATCATAATTTTGATGAGCAACCAAATTGTACACAAATAAATATCTGTAAAAAAATAGAAAAGGATTACGATTTTGATAATCATTGTTTGCTAGGAGAAAAATATAATAATAAATTTATAGATAATATTAATTTTTTAGTATACAATGTTGCCAAATATAAAAAATTGTTGTATACTGGTAACAAGAAGTTAATTAAAGAATATTCTCATATAATTATGTTTGATTGTAATGAAAAGGAACTAAAATTACTTGGAGAATATGATGAAATGGTAAAGGAGATTGGTGATATGGTAAAAAAATACAATGATGATAATATATTTAGTTTTATGACAGATGAGGAATCGTATGAAAAGTTACGTAGAGCCCAACTTAGAACAGCCACTAGAAAAGCTATGGAAAAAGGCATGGAAAAAGGCATGGAAAAAGGTATCGAACAAGGTATCGAACAAGGAAGAGAACAAACAAAAATAGAAACAGCTTGTTCTTTATTAAAAGAAAATATTTCACTGGATATTATATCAAGAACAACAGGCTATCCGAAAGAATATTTACAAAACCTTCAAATATAAAATTGGAATTATTTCCAATTTTTTTTATAATTTTTAAGGAACTTTTATTTCTACGAAGTAACATAATAATAAGGAGGTGAAGAACAAGAATAAAAAGGAGTTATACTAAATAGAAAGAAGGAAAAAATGGAAGAAAAAATCAATACACTAAAAGAAATAGAAAGGGAAAACTATATAAGAAGAATAAAAGAGGATAAAGAAAATCTAATAATGTTAATATCAGACGTACTAGGTATAGATAAAAAATATGTAAAAAAACATATAACAAATATAGAAGAATCACCATATGACTTAATAACAACAGTAACATCAAATTATATAAAAATAAAAACATCAAAATATAATAAAATAATTAAAAATATCGAGGAAAATAAATTCTATAAAAAAACATACAATGAAGAAAAAGGATACTATAAAATAAAAATAGACATTAATAAAATATATGATGAATACTTTGAAATGGTATTAGAAAAAGAATTAAATGAGATGAGCAAAGACTTTAAAGAAAAATCAAAAGAAGAACTTTTAGACTTATGCACAGTATTCTCATTAATGAGTAGAATTCCAAAAGATGAATTAAAAAATAACATTGAAATTTCAAAAGAATCAGATAAAGTAACAAGAATAAGAATCGCAATTCCAATATAAATAAAGATTTTATATCTTTATTTTTTGTTTAAAAATGATGATTAAAAAAAATTATTTTAACCCATTATTTGAATAGAATAATAATAGGAGATGATTTTATGTTTGGAAACTTTACAGAAGAAGCAAGAGGAATAATAGTAAGAGCAAAAAAAGAAATGTATAATCTAAAACATCCATATGTAGGAAGTGAACATCTTTTACTTGCGATATTAAAAGACAATAATGAGATATCAAAAAAACTAAAAAAATTTGGTATAACATATGATAAATTAAAAGAAGAAATAATAAATATAATTGGATTAGGATCAAAAGAAACAGAATGGTTTTTATACACACCATTACTAAAAAGAATAATGGAAAACGCAATAATAGATAGTAAAGAAAATAATAATGGAGAAGTAACTATTGAACACCTTTTTACAAGTCTTCTAGAAGAAGGAGAAGGTGTCGCTATAAGAATTATGATTGGAATGGATATTGATATAGATAAACTATATGAAGAATTTTCATATAAATTTGTGAACAAATCAAAAAAGAATAAATCATTACTATTAGAAGAAATAGGAATAGACCTAACAAAAAAAGCAAAAAATAAAGAACTAGATCCAGTAATAGGACGAGAACAAGAAATAAAAAGAATAGAAGAAATACTATGTAGAAGAACAAAAAACAACCCACTATTAATCGGACCAGCAGGAGTAGGGAAAACTGCTCTAGTAGAAGAATTAAGTAGAATGATAATAAACGAAGAAGTACCATTTAACTTAAGAAATAAAAAAATAATAAACCTAGATATGGCATCATTAGTAGCAGGAACGAAATATAGAGGAGAATTTGAAGATAGAATAAGAAAACTACTAAAAGAAGCAGAAGAAAATGATGAAATAATACTATTTATAGATGAAATACACACACTAGTTGGAGCAGGAGGAGCAGAAGGCGCAATAGATGCATCGAATATATTTAAACCTGCTTTATCAAGAGGAAAACTAAGACTAATAGGCGCAACGACAATAGAAGAATATAAAAAATTCATAAAACCAGATAGAGCCTTAGATAGAAGATTCCAAACTGTAAACATTGAAATACCAGATAAAGAAAAAGTATTAGAAATACTAAAAAAAATAAAACCAATATATGAAAACTATCATAATGTAATTGTGACAAATGAAATAATAGAACTAATAACACACCTCTCAGAAAAATATGTATATGATAGATTTGAACCTGATAAATCAATAGATATATTGGACGAAGTATGTAGTTTAGTAAATCTAAAAGAAAATAATAAACTAAAAAAATATAATAACATTAAAAAAGAACTAAAAAAGGTAATAGAACAAAAAAGAAAATCTATAATGAATCAAGACTTCGAACAAGCATCAATATTAAAAATGAAAGAAAATAAACTAACAAATGAAATAAATATAATGGAATTAAATAGTGAAAATAAAAGAAAAAAAGTAACACAACATGATGTCGCAGAAGTAATATATAAAAAAACAAATATACCAGTATATGAATTATTAGATAAAAAACAAGAAATAATAAAAGAAATAGAAAACAATCTAAAAACAAATATTATAGGTCAGACTAAACCAATAAATGAATTAATAAATATAATAAAAAGAATAAAACTAGGATTTAAAGACAATAACTGTTATTCAATGCTATTCTGTGGACCATCAGGAGTTGGAAAAACAATGACCGCTCAAACATTTGGAAAAAACTTAGTAGGTAAAAATGTAATAAGGCTAGACATGTCTGAATATATAGAACCTCATAGCGTAAGCAAACTAATAGGTCCACCTCCAGGATATGTAGGATACAATGAAGAAAATATATTAGAAGAAATAAAAAATAAACCACACTCAGTATTAATACTAGATGAAATAGAAAAAGCACATCCAAATATAATAAACTTATTCCTACAAATATTAGATAATGGAAAAATAAAAGACTCAAAAGGAAACTATGTAAAATTCAATAATATAACAATAATAATGACATCAAATATAGGATTTGAAGAAAAGAATATAGGATTTAATAAAAATGAAAATAAAATAATGACAAAACTAAAAGAACAATTTAGTATTCCATTTATAAATAGAATAGACAATATAATAGTATTTAATGACTTAAAAAAAGAAGATATAGAACAATTAATAGAACAAAAAATATTCAATATAAAAAGAAAATATCTAAAAGATATAACTCTAAAAATAGATGAAAAAGTAATAAATGAAATAATAGAAGAATCCAACTATAAAGAATATGGCGCAAGAAAAATAGATAAAATAATAAAAGACAAAATAGAAAATCAAATAATAGATAAAATAATAGAAAACAAAAAAACAATAGATATAAAGGAACTGTCAAAAATATAAAATTTGAAAATAAAATAATGACAAACTACTAATAAATATGTATAATTGTTTATTGTAGAGGAAGTGCAGTATGACAACAACAATTTATTATGTAGTATCAATACTATCAATATTCTTATACGTAATGAGTGTACAATTTAAGAAAAAAGAAAATATATTACTAACTCAAATAGGCGCATCTATGTGCTACTTAATTGTATATGTAATAAAAGGTGCATACTCAGGAGTATCAATTGAAATACTAGAACAACTAAAAAATCTTGTGTTTATAAAAATAGAAAAGAATAATAAAAAAATACCTATATATGTACTAATAATATTCTTATCATTATTAGTAGCAGTATCAATATACTTCTACGATGGAATATTATCTTTATTACCACTTCTAATAAACATAATATTATTTACATCAACATACTTTAAAAATCCAAAATACATAAGATATACAATGTTAATAGCTGGACTACTTTGGGGAATATATAATATATATGTAGGCGCATATATAATATGTATTGGAAACTTCCTAGAAATACTATCAGCTACAATATCAATCATAAGATATAAAAAAAAATAAAAATATAGACATAAATCTATATTTTTTTTTAAATTATAGATTTTTTAAGAAAAATATGGTAATATGATATTGGGTGATTATATGGATATAATGGATACAATTCAAGAGTCTTTACAAAATAATAAACATATAAATAATGAAGTGAAAGATGGAATATTCGAATTAGTAGTCATTTTCCATAATTACTTTCCAAATGTAAACTTAGAAAACTTAAATAAAAGACTAAAAACATTAAAAATAGAAAAAACATCAAAATTTGAAAAAAGTCATATATCAAACTATAGCTTTACAAAAAATATATTATACTTCAACAGTGATGAAATAAGTAAAGAATATGATGCAAGACATGTTATGATGTTTGAACTTTTGAACATAATAACAGCTACAGATAAACAAACTGGATTTAATACAGATAATAGATTTTTAGCCTTAAATGTTGGATTAACAGAAATAATAGCCAACTTTCTAGTAGGAAATGAAGGAGAAAAACTATTATATCCAGATGAAGCAATAATGACAAATCTAATAAATACAGTAGTAGGATTTGAAAATATGTTATATGCATATTTCAATAATGATTCAAAATACTTAATAAATAAATTAGTAGAAAAAGGAGTGAAGATGTAATGGGGTTTATGGAAACAATGAAAATAATGAACTATGCGTATGAAAGTGGTACAAGTTGTTTATATAAAGCATATGGGAATTTTATAAGTGAAAATCAAGATATATTTACAAGAGAACAATTAGAAACCGCACAAATAAACCTATTACCACCAAATGCATTTGAAGATGGTAAGATAAGATCAAATGACGAATATAAAAATATAAACAACAAAATCAACGATTTGATGATCAAAAAAGGATATGAACATGGAAGAAGTATGTAAATACTTCTTTTTAAGTAAAAAAATGTAAAATTTTATAAAGATTATTCAAAACCATAGATTTAATATTATCATATTTGATATACTAAAAATATAAAGGAGAATGATAAAATGACACCACATATTGAAGCAAAAGAGGGAGAAATTGCTAAGACAGTAATAATGCCTGGAGATCCCCTAAGAGCAAAACATATTGCTGAAAAATACTTAGAAAATTATAAATTAGTAAATACAATAAGAAACATGTATGCATATACTGGAACATATAATGGAAAAGAAGTAACAGTAATGGCATCAGGAATGGGAATGCCAAGTATTGGTATATATTCATATGAACTATATAAATTTTATGATGTAGAAAATATAATAAGAGTAGGATCAGCAGGAGCATATACAAGAGACTTAAATCTATACGACATAGTACTTGTAAATGGCTGCTACTCAGAATCAAGCTATGCAAAAACACAAAGTGGATGTGAGGATGATACTTTATATGCAAATGATACATTAAACTTCTACATAAAACAAGCAGCAGAAGAAAACAATATCCATGTAACTTTAGCTAATATACATAGTAGTGATGTATTCTATAAAGAAAATGATAACTTTGAAGAACTATATAAAAAATATGGATGCATGTGTGTAGAAATGGAATCATTCGCACTATTCGCAAATGCTAATCTATTAAATAAAAAAGCAGCTTGTATTCTAACAATATCAGATCACTTTGTAACACACGAATCAACAACACCACAAGAAAGACAAAACTCATTTGATAAAATGATCGAACTTGCTTTAAAATCATTATAAAAAAGGAAAGATCAACCATACTAAGAAAGAGGTGATATCTTGAAATACACAAAATTTCAAAATGGCGCATACAATATACACTTTATAAAAACAGATAAATTTAAGACTATAAGTACTAGGATAAATTTTAAAAGAAAAACAAATAAAGAAGAAGTAACAAAAAGGAATCTATTAACTAGAGTACTTCTAGAATCAAATGAAATATATAAAACAAGTAGACAAATAGAAATAGAAACAGAAAAACTATATGGATTAATGCTTAGAAGTTCATCATCAATATCAGGTAATTACTCAATAATGAGTTTTGAAAGTTCATTTTTAAATGAAGAATATACAGACGATAAAATGATAGAAAAATCATTAGAATTTATACTAGGATTTATATTAAACCCAAATATAGAAAATAAAGGCTTCACAGAAAAAAGCTTTAATCTATGTAAAGAATCACTAAAACAAGAAATAGAATGCTTAAAAGAAAATCCAGGAAGATATGGAATGCATAGAATGTTAGAAGAGATGGACCCAGAAGCTCCATACGCAATAAATGCTGATGGATCATTAGAAGCATTAAAGAAAATAACAAAAGTAAACCTATATGAATATTATAAACAAATAATAAAAGGAGATATTATAGACATATTTATAATAGGTGACTTTAATGAAACAAAAGTAAAAAATATAATAAATAAAAAATTTAAAATAAACACTTTAAAAAGACCATCTGGATCACACTATGTAAAACATAAAAAAATAAGAATGAGAGCAAAAACAACAAAAGAAAGACAAGCATTAGAACAAAGCAAACTATTTATTGGGTGCAAACTAGATAAACTAACACCATTTGAACAAAAATATGTTATGAACATATATTCATTTATACTAGGTGGAAGCCCTAACTCAAGACTATTCATGAATTTAAGAGAAAAGAACTCACTTTGCTATTATGTAAGTAGTTCATATCAACCTGTATTTAATCTATTAACAATAAAAGCAGGAATAGATGCATGTAACTTTAAAAAGAGTATAGAACTAATAAAAAAAGAAATGAAAAACATAGAAAAAGGTTTATTTGATGAAGATGAAATAAAAGCAGGAATAGTAACATATAAAAGTACATTCAAGGAAATAGAAGACTCAGCATTTTCAATATTAAACGCATACTCAAGTTGTGCATATTTAGACTACGATCCATTAGAAAAAAGAACAAAAGAAATAGAAAAAGTAAAAAAACAAGACATAATAAAAGTCGCCAAAAAAATACACATGGATACAATATTCTTACTAGAAGGTGAAACACATGAAGAAAACTAAAATAGACAAACTAAAACTAGAACTATATCAAGAAAAACTTGAAAATGGGCTAGAAATATACATAATACCAAAGAATAATTGTAATAATATATATGCGACTTTCTCTACAAAATATGGATCAAATGAAATAGAATTTGTGCCAATAAAAAAGAAAAAAATGAAAAAATTTCCATATGGAATCGCACACTTTCTAGAACACAAACTATTTGAAATGGAAGATGGAACAGATCCTTTTGAAATATACTCAAATAATGGATCAGACGCAAATGCAAATACATCAAACGATAAAACAACATACTTGTTCTCTGGACCACAATACTTCGAAGAGAATCTAAACTATCTACTTGATTATGTACAAACACCTTACTTTACAGATAAAAATGTAGAAAAAGAAAAAGGAATAATAATACAAGAAATAAAAATGTATCAAGACGATCCATACTCAGTATTATATGAAAAAGCTCTTTACAATAGTTTTATTAAACATCCTATAAAAATACCTGTAATAGGAGATATAGAAAACGTAAAAAGCATAACAAAAGAAGACTTATATGAATGCTACAACACATTCTATAACCCAAGCAATATGTTTATAGTAATAACTGGAAATGTAGATCCAGAAAAAACAATAAAACTAATAAAAGAAAATCAAGCAAAAAAACACTTTGATAAAGAAGAAGAAATAAAAAGAAAAACATATGAAGAACCAAATAAAGTAGATAAAAAATCAGAAATAATAAAAATGGATATCAGTCTTCCAAAACTTGCGCTTAACTATAAAATAAACTATAAAGATATGAACTTAAGCCTTAGAGATATTCTAGCTTATCTATCAATAATATTTGATATAAATATAGGCGCAACATCAATTGTAAATGAACAACTAAAAGATGAAAACATAATAACATCAAATATAGACTTCACATTTTCATACACTGATACACATGTTTTAGTGACAATATTTGGAGAAACAGATAAAATAGAAAAATTAACATCAAAATTAGAAAATCAAATAAAAAATCTAGAAATAACAGAAGAAGAATTTGATAGAAAGAAACTTAATATCGCAAGTTCATATATATTTATGAGTGATAATATATTCAGTATGAATGAAAAAATAATGAACAACATTATAAAATATAATGAAATAAAAATAGATGATATTAAATATACAAAAAGATTAGACTATAAAAAAGCAAAACAAATAATAAAAGATTTAGACTTAAAAAACAAAAGCATAGTTATAATAGAACCAAAATAGTACTTGAAAAAGTACTTTTTTAAATATTTACAAACACAAACAAATGTATTATAATATATATAGGTGAAACACATGGAAAGAATAATTATGCACATAGATGTAAATAATGCATTTCTATCCTGGACAGCACTTTACCTTTTAAAAAATGGTTCAAAATATGATATAAGAGGATCATATGCTGTAATTGGTGGAGATGAAGAAAGAAGAGCAGGAATAGTACTCGCTAAATCAACACCTGCAAAAAAATTAGGAATAAAAACAGGTGAAACACTATATACAGCGCGAAAAAAATGTAGAGTATTAAAAGTATATCCTCCAAACTTTAAATTTTATAAAGAAATGTCAAATAAAATGTTTGACTTAATCAGTAAATATACACCAGATATAGAAATCGCAAGTATTGATGAATGTTATCTAGACTATACTAAAATAAAAACAATGCAAGGAGAACCTCTAGAATTCGCAAGAAAACTACAAAAAGAAATATATGATGAACTTGGATTCACAGTAAATATTGGTATAGCCAATAACAAACTATGTGCAAAAATGGCATCTGACTTCACAAAACCATATAAAATACACACTTTATTTGATGATGAAATAAGAGAAAAAATGTGGCCATTAGAAGTAGGAGAACTATTTGGAATAGGTAAAAAAACAGTACCAAAACTAAATAAAATAAATATATTTACAATAAAAGATTTAGCGAATGCTAAACCAGAAGAACTATATAAATTCTTTAAAAATCAATCAGAACATATGATAAACTGGGCAAATGGGATAGATAATTCCCCAGTAATAAGTATTCCACCAGAACCAAAAGGAATAGGAAATGAAATAACGCTAGACCATGATGTGACAGATATAAAAGAACTATATAAATATCTATTATTATTATCAGAAAAAGTAGGAAATAGACTTAGAAAACAAAATAAATATGCAAGAACTATTGCAGTAATACTAAAAGACAATAACTTTAAAAAATACTCACATCAAAAGAAACTAGAAACACCAACAAATAATAATGAAGAAATATATAATATGGCAAAAATAATACTAAGAGAAATATATGAAAATGAAAAAATAAGGCTAATAGGAATAAGACTTGATAATTTAACAGATAAAAAAATAAAACAAGTATCTATATTTGATAAAATAGAAGAAGAAAAAGAAATAGATGACGTAGTAGATAAATTAAATGATAAATATAAAAATATAATTAAAAAAGCAACACTTATAAACACAAAAACAAGACGAGAATAAACTCGTCTTATTTAAATGCATTTACAATACCACTAACATAATCATCTTGATTATCAACTAACTTATTTAAATCAGGCCAATAATTAATATATCCAAGCTCAAGTAGATAAGCCTCAGCCCCTACATTAGACTTATAATAATTATTCTTACCAACTGATTTATTTCTTCCATCAATATAAGCCCCAGTAGCTATCCCGCCAGTTTCTCTTATCATAAAATAATAATTAGTATCAGTAGTAATAGGATAAGGTTTATACCCACCATTTCGAGCTTCACTTACAGAAATATTAATATCTTCATTAGTAAAAGTTCTAACATAAACCCCCTTAGACTCTTTAAAATCTTCTTTCTTAGAATAAGAACCATCAACACTATTAACTATATTAGAAGCCAAGCTAGAAGCAAAATCTAATTTACAATTATTAGGTGCATACACTTCAACACCACCATATCTCATTTTATCATCAGAACTATTAAGGTGAATTGAAATAAAATACTTAGCTTTAACATCATAAGGTAAACTAGTTCTACTATTAGATCCATAAGAATCTGGATATGTATCATCAACACGAGTTAAAATACTCTTAATTCCAATAGAATCAAACTTCTTTTTAAGCTTCAAAGCAATCTCTAAATTTAAATCAGCTTCATTATGAGAAGCAAAAGAAGAACCAGGATCCTCACCACCATGTCCAGGATCAATAACAATATCATAATACTTATCAGGAAGCTCCTTATCCTTAACAGAAATAAACATATAATCTTTATCTTTTTTAGAAAAATTAATGTTAATTAAATTATTCTTACCATTCTTAGTAACAGTATAATAAGAAATATCATTATAATCAGTATCATTCTTTAAACTATAATATTTAACACTATCATTAGATGTAACCTTTATAAAAACTAAATAATCATTAATAGGAATATCATCTAAATAAATTCCATCATTAATAAGATTAGAAACATAAAACTTGCCCTTAGAATAATTTAAATCATAATAAAGTTCATTATCTAAACTTTTAAAAACTAACTTAATATCAGAATAATTATCCAAATCAATTGAACCAGATATATTCATATGAGTTCCATATATATAATACTTATCAACAATCGCATAATCATTAACATCATTAAGTAAAGTAAATATATTCTTATCAAGTTTAAAAAACTTAAAATATATAAAAACTCCAATTGTAATTAAAACTATAAAAAATAAAAACTTTTTCAACTACATTCACCAATATAATTATATCATTATTTATCAAAAAAAATATAAAAACATGATATAATTAAATAGAGGAGATAATATGAAAAAAAACAAAGGTGAAAATAATATAATAAATAATATTATAAAATTAATAATTTTATTAATAGGTATAATTATACAAATAGTTGTATTTCTATTTCTTTACAGCGCAACTAATCAACTATCAAACTATGGAAGAAT
>CAKJXT010000029.1 GCA_918219625.1 Bacilli bacterium | reverse complement strand
TTTAACCCTCCTACTATACTATAATAATTATATCAATAACAAATGTTTGTGTAAATAGTTTTGAAATAAAAAAAGTATTATTAAAAATACTTATCCTATTATTTCATTATCAACAAAAGCTACTTCTATGAATTTTTTAGACGCTAAAAAGTCACACATGTGTACAAATCTTTGGTATTTATTTTTGGGTAGTGGTAGAACTTCATTTCCATTGAAATCTGTATTCCATTCTCCCATATGTGTTTCTATTGTTTGAGCAATAAATTCTATTTCTCCATTTGTTAGTTTTAGATTTTCTTTATTATCTCTTATTAGGTTTGCTGCTAAAAGTGGATGGTCTACTCTTGTGTATTTTTCTTTAGGAAGTCCTGATTTTAGTCCATCATGCATTATTAGAGCGATTATCATTAAATCTTTTTCATCACTAGTAAATGAATATCCAATTGAGTTATTGTTTGCTAGTTCGTAGCACATTCTTACTGCTACTTTTGTGTGTCTTACTAGTCCACCTTCTCCTTGAGCAAAGTTTGGATGGTATTTTCCTGTTGAGCTTGCTGGTATTTCAAAGAAGTAGTCTGGTAGTAGTTCTATTAGTTTTTTTGCTTCTTCTTTGTATTTGTTATTTTTTATGTAGTTTAGTTCTTTTTTAAATGTTTCTATCTTCATAATTCTCACCTATAAATTCTATTAATATATTATTTGATGTATAAATATATTCATTGTTTATGAATATGTTTTTATTATCTGTTACTAGTTTATTTTGTTTTAATAATCTATTAACAACATCATACTTAAATATATTATCATATTTTTTGCTGAATTTTTCAATATTTATTCCTTTTATTTTTCTGAGTCCTAGTATAAATTCATTTTCTATTTCTATATTTTTTGTTAGTGTTTCTTTATTTTTTATATAGTTTCCTTTTAGATATTCATTTATATTTTTTGTATTATCATATCTAATATTATTAATGTATCCTGATGCTCCTAGTCCAAATCCATAGTAGTTTTCATTATTCCAATATGTTAAATTATGTATTGATTCGTATCCTTCTTTTCCAAAGTTACTTATTTCGTAGTGATTATATTTATTTAGTTTTTTACATATTAAATCATACATTTTTCTATCTAAGTCTTCATCTATATTTTCTATTTTATCTATATATAGTTTTGTGTGTGGCTCAATTATTAATGAGTATGTTGATATATGTTGTATGTCTAGTTTTAAGAATTCATTTATATCACTCTCTAATTCTTCTAATGTTTCATTTGGAAATGCGTACATTAAGTCTATATTTATATTTTTAAAGCCTATTGTTTTAGCTAGGTTTATTTTTTCTTTAATTTCTTCTTTTGTATGATTTCTATTTAAGAATTTTAGATATTTTTCATTAAACGTTTGTATACCAACACTTAATCTATTTACTTTATTTTTATATAAAAGTTCTAATTTTTCTTTTGTAATATTTTCTATATTACATTCTACTGTAAATTCATAGTCTTTTTCCAATTTAAATATTTTTATTATGTTCAAAAGTTTATTTAGTTGTTTTATATTTAATGAACTAGGTGTTCCTCCACCAATATATATTGTTTTTAGTATTTCTCCTTTATAGTTTTTATTTATTTCTTTTTCTAGTTCTAATAAATACTTGTCTACTAAAGCTTCATTATAAAACATTTTACAAAAGTCACAGTATGAACATATTGTTTTACAAAAAGGTATATGTATATAAGCTGATTTCATGTAATCACCTTTTTAATTATAACATATTTAAAAAAAATATCCTTATATTAGGATATCTTTTTTAATTGTCTGCCAAAGAAATAGTCCAATTCACCTTTTTTATATTTTTTAAAACAAAGTTTAAAATAACATTTTGGTATTCCATAATAAGACATGAATTCAACTAATTTATCATGTTCGCTTTGTGTTATTTCACCATTACATTCTGATAAATTAGTACAATTCCAGTTAAGAGTATCTGAGTATGGGTGCGCTAAATATTTTTCAAAAAATTTGTTTAATAATGTCCTGCTTTCAGTTTTGATTATTTTCATCTCATGGAAATCTTTGTATAGATTTATAAATACCTTTGATGGTATTCTAAAATTTATGTAATAATCAACTATATCATATTTTTCATGTTTTATCGCAATTAACATATCTCTTATTTGTCTTTGATGTAATATATAAAATCTTATTTTATTCTTTTTAATCTTATTTTTATATTCTTCATATTTTTCTGGATATTTTTCATTTAATAGTACTCGACTTTTTGATGTTTGTCTTTCCATTTCGTCTAGATTACAATTAAAATGATTATGCATCTTTCTATTGAATTCACTGATACTAAAGAATCCTCTTTTTGTCATTGTATCAAATATCTCTATCGCTCTTTCATATCTTTGTTGATTTTCTTGGCTTTTTTTAGTTGTCATTGTTGTTTCTTTAATCTCAATAATTCTTGTTAATAATTTATCAACTAATTCTAAATCGCTTTTATCTGTTATGCTTTCTGAATACTTTCCAATTTTTAATTTAATTTCAGATAATCTTTTTCCTTCTAGATATTTTTTTAGTTCTTCTTCAGTCATTCTCATTAATTGTTTAACTATTGTTTTTGGATTTCTATTTACTTTATGAATTTCCTTTGTTTTACATATCATTTCATATTCTGGTGTTCCCTTTAAAACTCTTTCTTTGTATTCTTCTAATAGTGATTTCAAATACTCTGGTGATTTTTTTATTTTATTGTCACTTATATAATTTTTTAATTTTTCATTGAAATCCTTTTTAGATTCACTTCTAAAATAAACATTTAAAACATCTTCTAATAATTCTTTATCATTTTTCTTTTCCATATTTTCCCCCTGACCCTGATTTTTTTAATTATTTTCTTCTTCCTGTGAAGCGACCTGTTTCATCTTTGCCATATTCATATTTTTCTTGTGAAGTAAGTCCACCTCTTCTATTTCCTTCATATTTATTGGCGGCTAGATATTCTTTTATTAATTCTTTAATTTCTGGATCTTGTGCGGCATTTAAGTATCTTTGTACACTTGATTTTGACATTCCAAGTGCTTGTGCTATTTCTTTTATCGTTCCACCATTTCTGTCAAAATATTCCTGAACTTTTGCTGTATTTTTAATTTTTTCAAGTGATTGCGGCCTTGTCATATATCCATTTTCTTTCATTATTCTTCCTCCATAGAAAGTACTGATAAGAATGCTTCTTGAGGTATTTCTACACTACCTACCATTTTCATTCTTTTTTTACCTTCTTTTTGTTTTTCAAGTAATTTTCTTTTTCTTGATACGTCTCCACCATAACATTTAGCTAGTACGTCTTTTCTTACTGCTTTTATTGTTTCTCTTGCGATTGCTTTATTTCCAATACATGCTTGTACAGGTACTTCAAATTGTTGTCTTGGTATTAGTTTTCTTAAGTTTTCTACTATTACTCTTCCTCTTTTATATGCGAAGTCTTTATGTACAATTATACTTAATGCATCTACTATTTCACCATTTAATAGTATATCCATTTTTACTAGATCACTACTTTTATATCCTATTAGCTCATAGTCAAATGATGCGTATCCTTTTGTGGCGCTTTTTAGTCTATCAAAGAAATCATATACTATTTCTGATAGAGGTATTTCATAGTGTATGTTTACTCTTTTTGTATCTAGATATTCCATTGATATATAGTTTCCTCTTTTGTCTTGACATAGTTCCATTATAGGTCCTATATATTCACTTGGAACGAATATATTTGTTTTTATGTATGGTTCTTTTATATCTTTTATTCTTACTCTATCTGGCATTTTAGCTGGACTATCTATTAATATATTTGAACCATCTGTTAGTTCTACATCATATATAACTGATGGTGATGTTGTGATTAGTTCTATTTTGAATTCTCTTTCTATTCTTTCTTGTATTATTTCTAAGTGTAGTAGTCCTAAGAATCCGCATCTAAATCCAAATCCTAATGCTTGTGATGTTTCTGGTTCAAATTCTAGCGCAGCATCGTTTAGTTTTAGTTTTTCTAATGCTTCTCTTAATTCTGGGAATCTACTTGATTCTATTGGGTATATTCCACAGAATACCATCGGCTTCATTGGTTTATATCCATGTAGTGGGATTTGTGCTGGATTATTAGCTAGTGTGATTGTATCTCCGACTTTTACGTCACTTATACTTTTTATACTAGCTGATAGTATTCCAACTTCACCTGCTACTAGTTCTTTCACTTGTTTTTCTTTTGGAGTACATACATCTAGTTCTACTACATCGTATTCTGCTCCTGTTGCCATCATTTTTATTTTGTCTCCAACTTTAATACTACCATTTACTACTCTAAGTGAAGCAATTATTCCTCTATATGAGTCATAGTAACTATCAAAGATTAGTGCTTGTGTTTTATCATTTTTATTTCCTTTTGGAGCTGGTATTTTTACTATTATTTCTTCTACTAATTCTTTTATTCCAATTCCGTTTTTTGCACTTGTTAGAATTATTTCATTTTCATTAAATCCAAGTGTGTCTATTAATTCTCTTTTTACTTTTTCAACATCAGCATTTGGTAAGTCTATTTTATTTATTACCGGTATTATTGTTAAGTTATTGTCTAGTGCTAGAAATAAATTTGCGAGTGTTTGCGCTTCTATTCCTTGTGCAGCATCTACTACTAGTATTGCGCCTTCACATGCAGCTAAGCTTCTTGATACTTCGTATGTAAAGTCTACATGTCCTGGTGTGTCTATTAAATGAAGATAGTATTCTTCATCGTTGTATTTATATTTTAGTTGTACTGCATTTAATTTTATTGTTATTCCTCTTTCTCTTTCTAGTTCCATACTATCTAAGAGTTGATCTTGTTTTTCTCTTTCTGTTACTGCGCCTGTTAGTTCTAGTATTCTATCTGCTAGTGTACTTTTTCCATGGTCTATATGCGCAATTATTGAGAAGTTTCTAATGTTTTCTTGTTTCATGTAATCACCTTTTTGTATTATATCATATTATGTTGTTTTTACATAGTCTATAGTCTTTTTTCTGATTGTGTCATAGTTATTTCTGCTCTTTTGGTTTCACATTGTTGTTCTTGTTCCTTTGCTTCAAAGTATTGTTCTATTATTTCAGCAATCCTGCACCTTTCGATTTCTTCTTTAAATTGCTCTGGTAATTTTTTTCCTTTTTCAAAATATTTGTCGTCATCATTTTGAGTGCCTTCTTTTACGTCTTTTCCTGTTTGAGTTTTTTCCCATATTTTAAATTTAAATGTTTTTTTTGCACGCTCTCGACTTTCTTCTTCAACAGTACATCTTGTTGTTGCATCCTCTTGTTTAAGTATTGTAGTAATTCTTGGGCTTGGCATTATTGTACCTGCTTTTATATGTCTAAAATCTATTCCAGGTCTTAGCTTTTCTCCTCCTGTTTCTAGGATTTCTATGGAACGAGGGAATCTTGATATTATCATAAAATGAGCGAAATTTTTTAAGTAGTCTTTTCCATCACCACTTATACAAATTAGTTTTGTTTCATCTTCAAATTTTCCATCTTTTTTTATTGCTTTTATTATATTAAATACTATTGCTATCTTATTGTCTTCGCCTTTATAGAGAATGAATTCTACAGCTTCTTCATTTGTAGTATATTGTCCATATATTTCTGTTTGCCTAAGATTTCCAAATTCTTCTATAGTTAGGTATCTATAAATGTTTTCAAAGGCATTTTGTACTGTTCTCTCTGGTTTTTCAAATCTAATTCCTACATCCATATTAATTACCTCTTTTTTATAGTTAAAACTGATTATATAATAATTAAAAATGCTTTATTTGTCAATTATTTGTTTTATTTGTTTATATTTTTGATATAATTATAGTATGAGTGGAGGTCTTTATGGATAAGTTCTTAGATTTTAGAAAGAAATATAATACTTTTATTTATGATAGTTTTGATATTATTGATAATTCTGATAATTATGAAATTACATTTCATTTTTCTATTCCTGGATTAACTGATTTTTCTCCTAAATTATTTATTGATAAGAAACAGGTTAATTGTGATATTGATGATAATTTCTTTAATTATTTAGTTTTTAATATTGGTATGGTTGAGCTTATTAGTTATGTTAAATGTACATGTTCTCCTAATATTGTTGTTAATTGTGGTTATTTAGATGATTATCAAATTAGTTGGTTTAAAAAACTTTATTATAACGGCTTAGGTGAATTCTTATATAGAAATAATATTGATGTTTCTATTGATGATTTATTTAATATAACTTGTAATGGTGATAAATATGCTTTTAATATTGATTATAATGGCAGTGGTAATTTAATTCCTGTTGGTGGAGGTAAAGATTCTAATGTTACTTTATCTCTATTAGATGGAATGGATAATACTTGTTTTATAATTAATCCAAAGGGTGCGAATATTGAGTGTGCGAATGTTGCTGGATATTCTGATAAAACATTTATTGTTAAACGTGTAATTGACAGGAAAATTGTTGATTTAAATAGTGAAGGATTCTTAAATGGTCATACTCCTTTTAGTGCGATTGTTGCCTTTGTTTCTTATTTATGTGCTTATTTATCTGGTAAAAAGTATATTGTTTTATCTAATGAGGATTCTGCTAATGAGAGTACAGTAATTGGAACAAGTGTTAATCATCAATATTCTAAGACTTATGAGTTTGAGAATGATTTTAATAATTATACTAATAAGTATTTTGGTATTGATATTAAGTATTTTAGTTTGCTTAGACCTTTAACTGAGTTTCAAATAGGTATGTTATTTTCTAAGTTGGATAAATTTCACAAAGTATTTAAGAGTTGTAACCTAGGTAGTAAGGGTGATACTTGGGAGTGGTGTTGTAAGTGCCCTAAGTGTTTATTTGTATTTATTATTTTAAGTCCTTTCTTGTATAAAGATAAGCTTATAGATATATTTGGAACTGACTTATATGAAGATGCAAGTTTACTTGATACTTTTAAGGAGCTTCTTGGTTATTCTGAGACTAAACCTTTTGAGTGTGTAGGTACTTATGGTGAGGTTAGATTTGCGGTTAGTCTTTTAATTGAAAAGTTAGGTGATGATTTACCTTATTTACTTCGTTATTATAAGGATAATTATCCTCTTTCTTTAGATACTGATTATAGATTACATTATAATAAAAATAATAATTTAGATTCTTCTTTTGAGTCTATTGTAAAGGATGCGATTAGTAATGTTTAATGAGATTATTGATAAATTAAGTAATAAAAATATTGCGATATTAGGTTTTGGTAAGGAAGGAAAGTCTACTTATAATTTTATAAGAAGGCATTCTAATCAATTTCTTACTATTTTAGATAAGAATGATGTACTAAGTAGTAATCCAAATTTAAGTTCAGATAAAAATTTAAATATTATTACTGGTTCAAATTATTTAGATAATTTATCTAGTTATGATTTGGTTATTAAGGCTCCTGGTATTGCTTTACTTGATATGGATTTAAGTGATGTTAATATTACTTCTCAATTAGAGCTTATTTTAGAGGTTGATAGAAAGAATATCATTGGTATTACTGGTACCAAAGGTAAAAGTACTACTACTTCTTTGATGTATAGTGTTTTACATGATCAAAATAGTAATTGTTTTTTACTTGGTAATATTGGTAATCCAATATTTGATTATGTTGAAGAATTCGATTCTGATTCTATATTAGTTATTGAGATGTCTAGTCATCAATTAGAGTATGTTAAGTGTAGTCCACATATTGGTGTTGTTCTTAATTTATATCAAGATCATTTGGATCATACTGGTACTTTAGAAAAGTATCATAATGATAAAATGCATATGTTTCTTTATCAGGATAGTAGTGATATTGGAATTTATGATGGTCAAAATGAGTATTTAATTAATTTAGTTTCTAAGAATAATTATAAATCTAAATTATATAGATTTATGGTTGATTCTGAATCTGATATTTATGTTATGGATAATAAGATTTATTATGATGGTTCTGTTATTTATGATGGTGATTCTAAACGTAATTTAATTGGTAGTCATAATCTTAAGAATATAATGGTTGTTTTACTTATTTCTAAGTTATTAAATCTTGATATTGATAGATGTATTTCTGTTATTAATTCATTTAATCCTTTGGAACATCGTTTAGAGATGGTTGGAACTTATAATGGCATCACTTATTTTAATGATACTATTGCGACTATTCCAGAGGCTACTATTAACGGTATTAATGGACTTGGTAATGTTGATACTTTAATATTTGGAGGAATGGATAGAAATATTGATTATAATGGATTTATTAAGTTTTTAAAAAGTTCTAATGTTTCTAATTTGATTGGTCTACCAGAAACTGGTCATAAGATTTGTAAAGAACTAGATGGTTGTGGCAAGAATATATTTGTGGTTGATACTATTGATGAAGCTGTTGATATAGCTGATAAGTATACTAAAAAAGGAAGTATTTGCTTACTTTCTCCTGCTGCTTCTAGTTATAATAAGTTTAAGAATTTCGAAGAAAAAGGTAATTATTACAAGAGTGTTATTAAAAATAAATACGAAAAGAACTAACTTATGTTAGTTTTTTTGTTATCCTAAAGCAACATCTAATATCATCATTATCATAAATCCAATTCCTACTCCTATTGTTCCTATACTTGATTGTTTTTGAGTGTTTGCTCCTGGTATTAATTCTTCTGCTACTACATATATCATTGCTCCTGCGGCAAATGATAGTAAGAATGGCATTAGGGGTGTTAATAGATTGGTTAGTAATATTGTTAGTACTGCAGCAATTGGCTCTACTATTCCTGATAGTGTTCCTATTAAAAATGATTTGTTTTTTTTATATCCTTCACTTTTTAATGGCATTGATATTATTGCTCCTTCTGGGAAGTTTTGTATTGCGATTCCTATTGATAGAGCTAAAGCTCCTGCATATGTTATTCCGGCATTTCCAGATATAAATCCTGCAAATATTGCTCCTACTGCCATTCCTTCTGGAATATTATGTATTGTTACTGCTAGTATTAACATTGTTGTTCTTTTTAGTTTTGTTTCTTTATTATATTTGAAATACGGTATTATTATATCTATTAGCAATAAAAATAGTATCCCTGATGCGAAGCCTATTGAAGGTTGTAACCATGTTATTTTTTTTGCTTCTTCTAGTTCTATTGCTGGTATTAATAAGGACCATACGCTTGCAGCTATCATTACTCCTGATGCGAAGCCTAGTAAGAATCTTTCTATTTCGTTTTTGATTTTATTTTTCATTATATATACTAGTGCTGAACCTAGTGTTGTTCCTATGAATGGTAGGAGTATTCCTACTGTTATATTCATTTTATCACCTGTATTATTTTATTCAGTTTTCTTTTTTTAGCAACAAAAAAAGAATAATATTAATTATTCTTTAATTTATATTTTTTCAACATGTACAGTTGTAATATCGTCCATGTTACGACTTATCCAAACATTCCAATCTCCCCCGAGGTTTTGTTTTAAATATTCTGTTAATTTTTCTTTATATTCCTCTCCATTCTCAATTGTATATGTTACTTTATATTCAAATTTTTCTACTTGATAATATTTTATATCATTTTTTAATTCCTCTTTAGTTATGATTTTCCCAAGATTATCAGGAATTATTAGTTTTTCAATGGAAATTTGTTCATCAAATATGGAGTTTGGTTCAAATCCATTTTTAAATGAATCAATAAATCCAGTTTGTATTAATGAATCCATTTCTTCCATTTGATCATAGTCATCTCTGTTAGGAAAGTAGTAGTTCTTTAAAAAACTATCTGTTGTAATTTTATATTCACTTGGTGTCAATCCCGAAATATGTATATAAAATTCTTTTACAATATCACTTTTACAATAGACATTGTATCCTCTAATATCAGAAAAATCAAGCCATGATTCCCATTTAGTATATATGTCATAGTCAACTGTATTTACCTTAAATTCATGTTCGCCATAGTTTTTATTTAAATAATTTTCTACATAGTTGATTACATCCTTTTTTTCTTCTTGTTTTACTTTTGGTCGTTTTGGTATAGTTATTAAAATTACTATTATTCCAATTGTTATTATTATTGCGATTATAAATAATATTTTTATTATTGTTTTTAATATATTGTTTTTCATTTTTTATCCTCCTATGTTGTGTTTATTATAGCATGATTTTATAAATTATGTCTATTATTATTTATATAAACTTTTAATAAAAAAGAATATATATTTCTATATATTCTTTGGTTTAATAACCTCTTTACCACCCATATATGGTTGTAGTGCTTTTGGTATTTTTACACTTCCATCTTTTTGATAGTTATTTTCAAGGAATGCGATTAACATTCTTGGTGGCGCGATAACAGTGTTATTTAACGTATGTGCGAATTCTTTATCTCCATTTTGTTTTTTGTATCTTATTCCTAATCTTCTAGCTTGTGCGTCTGTTAAGTTTGAACATGATCCAACTTCAAAGAATTTTTGTTGTCTTGGGCTCCATGCTTCTACATCACATGATTTATATTTTAAGTCTGCCAAATCTCCTGAACAACATACAAGTTTTCTTACTGGTATATCTAGTGTTCTAAATAGTTCAACTGTGTAATTCCACATTTTGTTATACCATTCTTCACTGTCTTCTGGTTTACATACTACTATCATTTCTTGCTTTTCAAATTGATGTATTCTATATATACCTCTTTCTTCTATTCCATGAGCTCCTACTTCCTTTCTAAAGCATGGTGAGTATGATGTCATTGTTATTGGAAGTTCGCTTTCTTTTAGTATTTGATCTTTGAATTTTGCGATCATTGAGTGTTCACTTGTACCTATTAAGTATAAGTCTTCTCCTTCAATTTTATACATCATATTTTCTTTTTCTTCAAATGACATTACACCATTTACTGCTTCTCCTCTTATCATATATGGAGGTATGCAGTAAGTGAATCCTTTATCTATCATGAAGTCTCTTGCGTATGAAAGAACTGCTGAGTGTATTCTTGCGATATCACCTATAAGATAATAGAATCCATTTCCTGTTACTCTTCCTGCTGCTTCTTTATCTAGTCCATTTAAGCTTGCCATTATATCTGCATGATATGGAATTTCATAATCTGGAACGTATTTTTCTCCAAATACTTTTTCTTCTACATTGCATGAGTCATCTGGTCCAATAGGTACGTCATCAGCAATTATATTAGGTATCATCATCATTTTTTCTTTTATTGTTTTTTCCAATTCTTGCTCTTTTTCTTCTAATTCAGTTATTTTTTCACTTATTTTAGCAATTTCTTCTTTAATTGCTTCTGCTTCATCCTTTTTTCCATCTCTCATAAGAGTACCAATCATATTACTTTTATTGTTTTTTTCTGATCTAAGATTATCTCCTTCTGCTTTACATTTTCTGTATTCTTGATCCATATCGTAAATCTCATCTACTAAAACTAGTTTGTGTTCTTGAAATTTTTTCTTTATGTTTTCTTTTACTAAGTCTTTGTTTTCTCTTATTAATTTTATATCTATCATATTATTCCTCCTTTTTTTCAAAAAAAAGACCATAGTAGGAGCACATTTGTGCGGTACCATCCTACAACGGTCTTAATTAAGATAACGGCATTTTTTTAATACCGGAAATGATTGGTTTCTCTCTGGAATAGATTCATAAATACCTATTTGTTAGTTCTCACCTACCACTAACTCTCTTAGTTATATAATATTTATTACTAGTTTCCTTCATCGATTTACAAGGTTATTTTAGCACTATAACATATTATTGTCAATCTATTTTATTATAATTCCAATATCTCCTTGATTTACTAGGTGTGCATTTGCGTCATCTGTATCTATGTGCATTTCATAGTATGAGTTAGGAGCAACTCTTAGATATACATTATTTATTATGCCACCTTTTTCTCCTTTTAATTCTACTGATACTGTTTCTACGCCTTCTAGTCCAAATTCTTTTGCTTGTTCAGGTAACATATGAATATGTCTATCTGCTATTATACAGCCTTCTTTTAGTTCTATTTCTCCTTTTGGACCAATTATAGTTATTGGAGCACTTCCTTCTACATGTCCTGACATTCTAACTGGTGGATCTAGTTTTAATAGTCTTGCGTCTGTTTTAGATATTTCTATTTGATTGTACTGTCTTAGAGGTCCTAAAACTCTAACATGTTCTATTATTCTATCTCCGTTTTTTAAATCAACGAATTGATTTGATGCGAATTGTCCTGGTTGATTAATTGGTTTGCATACTGTCAATTCTTCATCTCCAAATAATATTTTATATTCTTCTTCTTTTAAATGAATATGTCTATTTGATATTCCTATTGATACTTCCATATTTACCTCCTATTTAAATGTTATCACAATCATGTTCAAAATTCAATTGTTTGGCATATATTTTTTTAGGAGATGATTTTATGAATAATACATATTTTAATAAGGATGTTTTTCCTAATAAGTCTTATGACTCTATAAAGGTACCTAATATTAATTATACTGTTCTTCCTCTTGAAGATTCTTATATGGATAGTTTAATCAGAAATAATATTGGTAAACAAGTTTGTATTTATGTGACTTTTCCTAGTTCAAATGATTTTAGAGATTTTAAGTTTAATGGCATTTTAGAACAGTCTGGTAAAGATTATGTTATCTTAAGTGAACCTAGTACTGGTAAATGGCATTTAATACCTAATATTTATGTAGATTTTATTACTTTTGATGAAAATATAAATTATAGTTCTAATTGATTTTTAATATATAGTTTGTTATAATTATTGTAGGTGGTAATATGAATATAATAATGTATTCTTTGATTATATTAATTATTGTTTGTTTAATATTAATTTGGATTATTAGTACTTATAATAAGTTTCAATCTTATATTATTAGAATTAATGAAGCTGAGGCTAGTATTGATACAATTCTTAGAAAAAGATATGATTTATTAAATAAGTCTATTGGAATTATTAAGGCTGAGACTGGTGAGGAAAATGTACTTGAAGGTATTAGTAAGCTTCGTTCTAAGAAATTAAGTAATTTTGAGTTAGATAGACGTTTATATGATGCGATTAATGAGTATGGTATCTTTAGAGATAAATATGATTCATTAAAGAATAATACTGATTTTTTAAAGATTGATATCGAGCTTAATGAGTCTGAAGCTGAGATAGTTGCTTTAAGAAAGTATTATAATGATATTATTACTGATTATAATAAATTAGCTAAGTCTTTTCCTTCTATAATAATTGGTTTCTTATTCAAGTATAAGAAAAAAACATATTTTGACGGGAAGAACATGGATGATGAAATCATTAATGACTTTAAGTTATAATGATTTTTTTTATTGATTAAATTTTTTATTTATTTTATAATTGTTATGAGGTGTTAATATGAATTTAGTTGTTAAAAAGGACAAGTATTCTATTTTTATTTCAGCTGCATTGTTTATTATTGGATTATTTATGTTTTTATATCCTAATGATATGGTTAAGTTTATTACTTATATAATTGGTGTATTATTCGCAGTATTTGGATGTTTAAAGCTTTATACTTATTACAAGTCTAAAGAGTCTATCAGTAATGTTGAACTCAATATAGGAATATGTTCTATTATATTTGGAATTATCATTATGTTTTGTAATGGTATTATTGAGATGGTTATAAGATTTATTTTAGGCGGATATATATTAGCAAATGGTATGAATAAGTTAATTGTTGCTTTAAATAGTAGAAGTTATAATAACAAATGGACAGGCTTATTAGTAGTTGCGATTATCCTTATTATTGGTGGCTTATATATGATTCTTAAAACTAATTTTATTTCTTCTTTTGTTGGTCTTGTTATTATGGTTTATTCTGCAGTTGACATTATTAGTTATTTACTTTATCCAAAGAATAAAGATGTTATAAAGTAATATTTTAGATAAATAAAAGCAGTAACTTTACAGTTATTGCTTTTTTCTTTTTATTATATATAGTATTATTATTATAAATCCAAGAGAACTTATTGTTAATAAAAATTTATAGTCTGTTGTATCATTTATTTCTTCTTTTGGTTTTTCTTCATCTTCTATTTTTAGAATATATTCACCGTCTTTTGAGTACATATAGTTTTCTCTTGCATATTTAGCTATATATTCTGGATCTTTTAGTTTTTGAATATCTGTTGTTAGATTCTTTTCTTGTGTTTGTAATTCTGTTAGTTGTTCGTTTAGTTGTTTTTTTGATTTTTCTAGGACTGCTATTTTATATGAGTAGTAGCATGCAGTAAAAACGAAATAGCCAATTATTATTAATGATAGAGTCCCAAAGATTGCTAAACGTCTTTTTGATTTTTTATTTTTTCTTCTTGCCACTATACTCACCTACTTTACTAATATGAGTATATCATTTTTTTCTTATTTTTTCAACTTTAGAGTGTATTAAATTTTCTACTATAAATCCTATAATTATACATATTATTTCATAATTATTAAATATTGCGTTATTTATTCTTTTTAGTAGTATAAAATATATTAATACTGCTGTTATTATAAATATGAATGTTATTATTATATTTATTATTTTGGTTTTTGTTAGGTATTTATGATTTACATCTATTAGACACGAAAATACTATTCCATATATTATTGAAAAAATAATAGTTTTTATTTGTGTTGTTATATGCATTATTTAAATAGTTTACTTAGTATATTTTCTTCTTTTGTTTTTTTATTATTGTTTTCTGTGTATGTTAAACTATTTATTTTTCCTTTTATTGTGACATTTCCTTGGAATGTGTCAAGTTTTACAATTTCTAGTTCTTCTCCTTTTATTATTATATATCCCATTATTGTATCCATTAGAAATTCTGCATTGTCAAAACTGTCTATTTTCTTTACTCCTGTTAAGTTTATGTTTTTTCTTTCTGTTATTGAAACGCTATGACTACTAGTTATTAATTCCTTGTCCAATTTTATCACCTAGTAATAATATGCTTGTTTATATATTTTTATGATTTTTTTCGATTTTATAGATTTTAATAATCTGTATTTTTTTTATTACCAATTTTTAATTTCTGTATACAGATTTTAATTATCTGTATTTTTTTTATTACTGTTTTTTAAAATCACTCATTTGTATTTATTTTTTCTATTTGTTATAGTGCTTTTTGAGAGGAATTTTAGTGCTTGCTTTCTTCTCTTGAATGGAGAGATTTTTTTGTGTAAATTAGGTGATATTATTGTTGTAAATAAATATATTGGTGATGATGGAAATATTATTAATAGGCATTCTTTTGTTGTTGTTGATGATGAAAAAGGAGTAATTTCTGGATTAGATTATGATATGGTTGCATCAGCTATTTCCAGTTTTAAAGGGGAAGAACATAGGAAGAAAAAACTTAGATATAAAGAAAACATGGAATTACCTATTAATTCTATGTGTAAAGGCCATTTAAAAAATGATTCATATATAAAGGTCGATCAAGCTTATTATTTTAAAAAAGATAAAATAGATTATTATGTGTTAGGAAGGTTAAAACAAAAATATGTTAACAAACTATTAAGATCTATTATTCATTTAGATTCGGAAGATAGAGTAAAAATAATTATTAATAATTTGTAGTTCTATTGACAAATTGTAATTTTTTAAATATAATATTAGTTAACTACTTGATACTTTTATATTTTTGTGAGGTGGTTAAAGTGGAAAAAAATATAAGACTTCCAAAGGATTTCTTTTCTGTCGAGAGAGAAATAATTACTGCTGAAGAAGCATTGAAAGATGTTATTCCTGTTGATTGGGATAGTATACTTGAGAATTGGCAGGATAGTGAAGAACAAGCTATAATCTTATATAAATAATCAAAAAACTATATAGATTTTTTCTATATAGTTTTAATTTTTTATAAAGAATTCGTCATACCATACTAAGAAGCAGTATATTGTCCATATTTTTTTATAGTTATCTGCTTTATTATTTTTATGGTCATCTAATAATTTATTTAAGAATTTATTATTGAATAATTCTCTACTTATGTCATTATTAAATTTTTCTTGAATTTGTGTGTAGATTTTTTCTTCTTTTAACCATTCTCTTAGTGGTACTGGGAAGCCTAATTTTTTCTTCTTATATGATTCATTTGGTATATCTAGTTTTGCAGCTTCTCTTAGAGCAACTTTTGTATTTTCTTTTGTTACTTTATATTTATCTGGTATTGTTCTAGCAAGTTTAAATACTTCTATATCTGTAAATGGTACTCTTCCTTCAATTGAGTTTGCCATTGTCATTTTATCTGCTTTTTGGAATATATCTTTTGATAACCAGAAGTTTATGTCTATTGCTTGCATCTTTGATATATTTGATACATCTTTATTTTCTTCATATATTTGTTTTGTTATTTCTTTATTTGTTCTAGAGTTATTAGTATAGTTAATTAGTTTTTTTGCTTCTTTTTCTGTGAATACTTTTGTAACTCCAATATATCCTTCTTCTAGAGTTTGTCCATTTCTAACTAAGAAGTTTATTCCTCTTTTTGGTGGTAAAAGTGAAGCTAATTTACTTATTATTCTTCTTATAAAGAATGGTATTTTTCTATATTTAGCTGTATCTACTTCCATTCTATAGTAATTATATCCACCAAATAATTCATCTGCTCCTTCTCCTGATAGTACAACTTTTACGTCTTTTGCGGCTAATTGTGCGACAAAGTATAGTGCTACTGCTGCGGGGTCAGCTATTGGTTCATCTAAATGATACATTATTTTTGGTATTATATCAAAGTATTCTTCTTTTGATATTTTTTTGCTTGTATTATTTATTCCTAATTTATCTGTTAGGTCTTTCGCATAACTTATTTCATCATATTTTGGTATGTCATATCCAACTGTATATGTTTTATCAGGTTTTGCTAGTGATACTAAGTATGATGAGTCAATACCACTACTTAGGAATGATCCTACTTCTACATCACTTATCATATGATGGTTAACACTATCTTTCATAGTTTCGCTTATTTCTTTTACTAGATCATCAAAATTATTGTCTTTTTCTTCAAATGATACTTTGAAGTATCTTTCTATTTTTAAGTCTCCATCTTTATATTTTAAGTAATGTCCAGGCGCTAATTTATAGACGTTTTTAAAGAATGTTTCATTACTTGGTGAGTAATTAAATCTTAGATATTCTGGTATTACATCTTTATTTAGTTCTTTTTCAAAGTCTTTATGATCTAGAAATGCTTTTATTTCTGATGCGAACATGAATTTATCATCTTTTTTATAGTAATAGAATGGTTTTATTCCGAAGTGGTCTCTTGCTCCGAATAGTTCTTTATTATTTATATCCCATATTACAAAAGCAAACATTCCTCTTAATTTTTCTACCATTTTTTCTTTATATTCTTGATATGCATATAATAATACTTCTGTATCACTTGTTGTTTGAAAGTTGTATTTTTTTTCTAATTCATTTTTTAATTCTTTATAATTATATATTTCTCCATTAAATATTACTACTAGACTTTTATCTTCATTAAACATTGGTTGATTTCCAGATTCTAGATCTATGATTGATAGTCTTCTATGACCTAGAGCTATATCATCATCTATATATTTTCCTTCTGCATCTGGACCTCTATGTATTATTCTATTTAACATATTTGTTAAGTCTTTTTCTTTATCTTTTTCTTTACTTACGAAACCTGCTATTCCACACATATTAATGCCTACTTTCTACATGTTTAATTATACTATAAATATGTTCAAAATGAAAGAAATTATCATTTTTATATTTATTTTTGCACAATTCATGATTTAATAAAATATAATTATTTGAATAAAACAGTTGACATTGCATAAATAATTTGTTAATATTTTTATGTCAAATGACATTTGAATTTAGGCGGGATGCCAATGCCGATAAGCCACGAGGCTTATTGATATTATTGTAACTAGAGTATTCTAGTTTTTTTTATGAAAAAAAGCTCTTAATTGAGCTTAGTTTATATTTGATAAATCTCCTTTATAACACTTTTACTAATTTTTTTGTTTTTTCTTCTTTATACCCTTCTTCTTGTTCTACTGTGTGATTTCTATCTGTTATATTATTTATTCTACAGTATCTATTTTTGAATTCTTCTGGTTTTTTTAATAGTTCTCTCATTTCTTTTAAGAATACTTTATATGTTTCATCTTCATAGAACATGTTTTCAGGATTTTCTTCACTATATCTTTTTGATAGTCTATCTATTGTATAGTCTAGATATTCTTCTATATTCATTTCTGGAGTTCTTTCATGGGCTACAAAGAAGCTTCTAATGAATACAATATCTATATTTGTGTTTCTATCTGCTGATGAAATTAGTTTTCCATATGTTGTTCTTGGGTCATTTTCTTTTGATGATCTATGGTCTTCTATTGCTTCTTTTATTATTGTTCTTTCTTCATCTGTAAAGAATTGTTTCATATTTTCATCTTTTATAAAGTGTTGAGCTGCTATTAAATGATGTGTTTTATGATCTTCATATTTTCCCCAGTCATGGCATGACGCAATTGCGTACATCATATTATGGTCTAGTCCTAATTTAAATGTATCATTTAATGCAAATGATCTTCTAATTACTTCTTTTATGTGTACAATTCCATGTCCTTTATCATTTTTTCATATTGTGGAAAAATATTTTCTTTTATATATTCTTTTAGTTTAGGATTAACATCTTTTGTATAGTATTCTAATTCATCTATATTATTTGCTTCTATGATTTCTTTTCTTATTTCATCAAATGTTTTTTTATAGTCATCTTTTAAAATATCGTATACTGCATATAATACTTCATCTAGCGACATATTAGGATTATGTCTTTTTACTTCATCAAATGTTAGTTTAAAAGGATTATTTAGTCTATTTACTTCAAAGTATCTCTTTTTAAATTTTTCTTTATCACTTGTTAGTTCAGCTATTTCTTCTAAGAATTTTTTATAGTCTTCGTCTTCAAAGTACATTTTTTCTTTTGCGTATCCATCTTTTCCAAATTTTTCTATTAAGTGTTGTCTTGATTCTTCTATTATTTCTTCTAATGATGATTCTGGACTATGTACAATTCTATATTCATATGTTCTTCTTAATGGCACTTCTAGTAATGTATTTCTATCTGCTGATGATACTATTTTTCCATATATTGTTCTTGGTTCTCCTTCTAGACTTGATCTATGGTCATATACTGCTTCACTCATTGTTTTAATTTGTTCATCTGTAAAGAATTGTTTTAAATTATCATCTTCTAATAACATTTTTGCACCTAATTCTTCATGATGTTTTGCGTCTATATAATGCGCAATATCATGATATGCAGCTATTACATATACCATATCATAGTTAATTTCTTCATCTTTTACCATATCAGCAAATTTAAAACTTCTCTCAATTACATATTTAATGTGATCAATATTATGTCCCTTATCATTCTTTTTATAGCTTGGAAATATATTTTTTTCTATATAATCGATTATTTCTTTTCTTACTCTTTCCATATTATCACTCCTAATATCAATTGTATATCTTTTAATTTTTTTAATCAATAAAAAAGGAATAAAATTATTTTTTTATTCCTTCTAGTACGCATTCCATATCATCTAAGTGGTATTTTACACCTTTTACTATTTGATAGTCTTCATGCCCTTTTCCAAGGATTAATAGTACATCATTTTCTTTTAGAAGTGATATACCTTTATTTATTGCTTCTTTTCTATCTAGTATTATTTCGTAATTGTCTTTTTTTACACCTTCAATTATGTCTTTCATAATATCTTCTGGTTCTTCATTTCTTGGGTTATCGTTTGTAAATATTACATGATTAGATAATTCACTTGCGATATTACCCATTATTGGTCTTTTTGTTCTATCTCTGTTACCACCACAACCAATTATTGTAATTATTTTTCCTATTGTGAATTCTTTTGCATTTTCTAATACTTTTTTTACTGCGTCTGGTTTATGGGCATAGTCTACAAATATACTATTTGTTCCATATTTTACCATTTCCATTCTTCCACGTGGTGCTTGTGCGTCTATTTTTAGTATTTCTTCTATACTAAATCCAAAGTTATTTATTAACATTACAGCTGTCATGTAGTTATATATGTTATATTTTCCTACCATGTCTATTGTTTTTTCATATTCTTTTTCTTTGTAATTGAATTTAAAGTCTATTCCAAGGTTTGTAAGTTTTATATCATATATACTTACGTCTCCCTTGTTTTCACTTAGTGTTATATTATTATTTTCAGGTAGTATAAACATATTACTGTGTTCATCATCTATGTTTATAATAGCTGTTTTATTATTTCTTAGTTTTCTAAATAGTGCTACTTTTGCTTGTGCATAGTTTTCTATTGTTTTGTGATAGTCTAGATGGTCTTGACTAATGTTTGTAAATCCTGCTGCGTCATATTCTAGTCCATATACTCTATTTAAATCTAGTGCATGGCTTGATACTTCCATTACAACATATTCTATATTATTTTCTTTACATTCTAATAGTATATTATATAGTTCATCTATTAGTGGAGTTGTATTTGGAAGTTCTCTTACAAAGTCATCCATATAGAATCCTATTGTTCCGATATAAGCTGCTTTACATCCTAAGCTTTTTAACATTGTGTATGTTAAGAAACATGTTGTTGTTTTACCGCTTGTTCCTGTTACTCCTATTAGTTTTATGTCTTTTATTTTATTGTAATAGTTATTGTATATATATTCGTTTAGGTATTTTGTTGTATCTTCTACTATTTCTGTTTCTACTTCATAGTTTCCATGTTCTGCTATTATTTTTTTTGCGCCATTTTTTATTGCGCTTTCTATATAGTTATGTCCATCATTGTCAATTCCTTTTATCGCAATAAATGTGTCCCCTTGTTTTATCTTTCTTGAGTCTGTAATTAAATCTATCATATGTCCTCCTATTCATTAAATATGTCTGGTAGATCATTTTCTAGTAATACATATACATTATTACTACATTCTCTACCTACTATATTAAATGCTTCTTTTACATCATCTATTATATATAAGTTTTTTTCTTTATATTTTGAATCTTTTAAAGCATCTTGAATTGGCTTTGTTTGTTTTGGTCCAACAAGTATTATTTTATCACATACTTTGCTCATTTGTTTTCCAAATTCATAGTTTAGTTTATATTCTTGGTCTTTTAGTTCTATCATACCTGGTGTTACTATTACTTTTTCTCCTGGCATCAATGATAGTGCTTCAACTGCCATTTCTGATCCTATTGGGTTTGAGTTATATGCATCGTCTATTATATTCATTTTTCCTAATTTTTTCATTTGTAGTCTATGTTCAATTGGTTTTATGCTTCGTACTCCTCTTTGAATGTCTTCTATATTCATTCCAAGTTGATGGGCTAAAGCGATTCCTGCTAGTATATTATATATGTTTGCTCTACCTATTAAAACACTTTCAAATTTGTATTCCTTATTATCTATTTTTACTTTGAAGCTCATTCCTTTATATGAGTAATTTATATTATATGCTTGATAGTCTGCTTTATTGTTTATTCCTATCCATTTTATAGAACAGTTATTTTTTATTTCATATGATGTTTGTTTTGGATCATCAGCATTTAGTATTCCTATTCCATCACTTGGTAGTGATTCTATTAGTTCGAATTTTGTTTTTTGTATATTTTCTTCTGTTTTGAAACTATCTAGGTGTGCTACTCCTATTCTAGTTAATATCCCATATTTTGGTTTTACAAAGTTACATAATTCTTTTATTTGTCCTACTTCGCATGCTCCCATTTCTGCTATAAAGTATTCTATGAATTTATCCATTTTATTGTTTATTGTTAGCATTAATCCATATGGTGTGTTATAGTTTTGTGGTGTTGGAAGTGTATCGTATTTTACTTTTAGAATGTCTGCCAAAATATTTTTACTGCTTGTTTTACCATAACTTCCTGTTACTCCTATTACATTCATTCTTGGCATTGATGTTATTTTTTTCTTTGCCATTCTATAGAAGTGTAGATATACTAATTTTTCTATTGGTTTATTTATTATATTTATTATTTCAATAAAAATATTATTTAATGAAGCAAGTAGTCCTAAAACATAAAATAAGTATATTGATTTATGTAGTAATATTATTATTACTGAATATATCATTATTTCTGTTATGCACATTCTCATTATTCTTTTTGTGAAATTAAATTTTAGTTTTACTTGTTCTTTTCTTCTATTGTTGTAATAGTGTAGTGTGATTCCTAGATAGAATAAGAAGAACGCTAAATCTATATTTATTCCTAATAGTCCTAATACTACTAATATCAAGAATAACCAATCTATTGTTAGTATTGATTTTTCTAAGTTTTTAAATATCCATTTAATATATCTATGTGAATTATTATAATAGTTTTGTTGTAGCATGTGTAAACTCTTTTTGCTTCTTAGTATTACATATATAAAATATGTTATAAAATATAAACTTCTCATATCATCATCCTCTAAGATAAGTATAGCACATTCTTTAAAATATTTAAATAACTAGTGTTTACTTATTTATTGTTTTTTTGTATAATAATTATTAATTATTTTATGGAGGAATAGACATGAAAAATGATAAACCAAAGTTAGATTTAAGAACTGCTCTTGAAATTCTACACGAAGCTAATAGTGATGATGAGAGCTACTATGTGGAAGTATGTAGAAATACGCGTCAAAAATATGGGATAAGTGATAGGTAACTTTGTATATTATTTCTGATTGCTGAAATGTTGGAAAAAGTTGGTATTTTAAAAAATACTAATTCTGATTCAAATCAAAAAAGAAAATTACCTAGTAAAAGGTAATTTTTTTAAAATTTTATTTCTCTTTTATTAAACATTGATTTTCCATATTTTTCATATACTTGATCTGCTGTACATGATACAGCTTCTTTTATTGAATATCCTAGTTTTTTTAACACTATATCTAATTCTTCTTCTGTATTTCCTTCTATTTCAAAGTATGTAGGTATTCCTGGCCATGTATCAATGTCGATTTCATAGTCTTCAAATATATATGTTATTCTTTCTTTTTCTTGATAGCTTTTATATGAATATCCTAGTGCTTCTAACAAGCTATTTGCTTCTTTTATACTTGGTACATCCATTTCTGTTTCCATCATTTGTTGTAAGTTTGTATCATTATCTGCAAGTATATGTTTTACTGTTATTGTTGTTTTATCATTTGTTTGTCTTACTCTTATCCATTTTTTAGGATTATTTTGATATTTTTTTATAAAGTTTATAAATTTTCTACTATTTAGTATTTCAAGCATATCCTTTTTTTTACATATTTCTGATAATGTATTGTAGCCTGTTACTTTTTTTATTTTTTCTTGTTCTATTAAATTATCTAAATCAAAAAATAGTAGTTTTAATTTTGATACAGCTGTTTCATATTTTATTTTACTTTCTGGATTATTTAGTTGCATCATTATATCTACATATCTTCCATATATTGTTGGTAAGTCATATGTGTATAAGTATTGTTTTGTTTCTTTTTTTAGTTTTGCGCCTAGTTTTTCTAGTTTTTTTATAAATTTTTCTTTATCTATATCTAGTATTTTTACTTCTAGTTCTAATTTACCCATTTATTTCCTCATATCTTTCTAGTTTTATTTTTGCGTCTGTTATTATTTTTTCTGAATACATATCTGGATAAGGTTTTAAATAAACTATTCTTTTTATCCCTGCATTTATTAACATTTTTGCGCATATCATACATGGTTGTTTCGTAACATATAGTGTACTTTCTTTTACATCTATTTTTTTATCTAACGCATCTAATAGTGCATTTTGTTCTGCGTGGACTACAAAACATAGTTCTTGTCTTTCTCCACTTTTTAGTTTTAAGACTTTTCTTATACATGTTTCTTCTGTACATGGTTCTATTCCATTCGGAACACTATTTACTCCTTTTGCGATTATTTCATTATCTTTTACAAGTATTGCGCCTACATGCCCTTTTATGCAGTTTGCTTCTTTGGATAGTTCTTTTGCATAGTCCATATAGTATTTATCGTTGTTCATTTTAACACCTCTTGTATAATTATATAAAAATTGTTTTTCTTATTCAATATTTTTAAATCAGTTTATTCTATTTCTAAATTCTTCATCTATAACTTTGTTATATGTTGTTTCTATGAAGTTTTTATTGAAGTTATTATTGTATAAATAGTGTGATTTTTCTTGTTCTTCTGTGTATTCGCTATATGGTATTAGCATGAAGTTTCTTAAGTTTTTATCATAGTAGTCTATTATTGGTTCTGTTTTAATGTTTTCTATTTCTATTTTACCATCTTCTAGTGTTACATTTAGTTTTGATACTAATCCTAGTTGATATGCATTTGTAAATGTTTCTCCAGTCCTATCAACTATATGATCTGCACTTACAAAGTTTCCTAATGAATAGTATACTAAAGTTTTATGTTCGTTATTTATCCATTTTATTGGTTGAATGCAGTGTGAGTGGTTTCCAATTATTATGTCTACACCTAAACTATTTAGATAGTTTGCAAGCATTTCTTGTTCGCTTGTTGGTGTGAATGTAAATTCATTTCCCCAATGCATTGCGACTATTAATACATCTACCTTGTCTCTTAGTGTTTCTGTTTCTTGTTTTATTATTTGTTTATATTCTTCTGTTACTGTTCCTGTGTCTGGATCTCTAAATAGTCCAATTGAGTATCTTTCGTTTTTGGGGATTGTTTTATTTGTTTTATATGTATAAGCTAAGAATCCAAATTTAATACCATTTATTTCTTTTATATTTTTTGTTACATCTCTTTCTTCATATGTTCCAAATGTAAGAATATCTGAGTTTTCTTTGAAGAAGTTCATTGTCGATATTCTTCCTGCCATTCCTCTATCATTTGAGTGGTTTGTTGCGGTTGACATTGCTTCCATACCTAAATCTATTACTTGTTTTCCCATAGATTGTGGAGCACAAAAACTATATCCAACTCCACTTATTTCCATATTACCATCTGATATTACAACTTCCATATTTCCTATGCTTAAATCATCTTTTTGAAAGTATTTTTTTACTTTTGAGAAGTATAGATTTTCGTCTTCTCCATTTCTTAGAGCTGCATAGTATGGTTCTTCATATAGGAAGTCTCCAGTTATTGTTAGTTCTGCAGTGAATTTTTTTCTTATTGGCATATTAATTGGATATTCCATTGTTAGTTTTTTTATTACTTTTTTTGGATTAATTATTATTATTAATAGTATTATTATCGGAATGATTAGTATTACATATTTTTTCATATTTACCTCGTTACAATATCTTTTAATATTTCAATTGGTGATTTAAAGTTAGGAAATGCTTTGATAAGTCTTTGATGAAAGTATGATCTTTGTTTTATTATTTCTCTTACTCTTTTTGTTATTTCTTCTGTACTATCTTTTGTTATATCATTTATTGTTGTTTTTAAGCTTGTTATTATCCCAAATGATATAAAAAAGTCCGTTATAAATATTATTATCATTATTGTAAATAATATTGTGTTTGTATTAATTGTTTTTAATAGAAATGGATTTAAGTAATATACTACAAGTACTCCTAATATTCCAAATGGTATCATTGTTTCTAAACAAATTCTTCCATTTATATTGAATTTAAATTTTGAATAATCCCACCATCTTGCTTTGAATAGTTTTTCCATTACATAACTTGTTGTATATTCTAGTATTGAACATATTAGTATTGACATTATGAATAGTGTTATGGGGTCGCTTTTGTATTTATTTAGAAGGGTTATTAGAAGTATACATCCTGTTCCATATATTGGGCAGTATGGTCCTATTAGAAATCCTCTATCTACTATTTTTTTGTCTCTTATTAGCGTTATTAATACTTCCATTAACCATCCAATAAATGAGTATATTATGAATAGTATGAAGTACTTTTTTATTATTGACATTCTATCACCCATCTACATTATAACAAATTTTATTTTAAAAACATACTTTTTTAATTATTTCATATATTTAATTGGGTGATAGTTATGGATTTTGATGTTGGGGATTTAGTAACTCGTAAGTCACATAACAATGATACTGTTTTTTTTATTACTGATATTATTGATGGCATTTATTATTTAAGCGGTCTTAATGTTAGACTCATTGCGGATGCTTTTTTAGAAGATTTAGTTAAATATGAGGATCAGGATATTGATGATGAGAGTTCTTTTTTAGAACGAATTAAGATTCATGAGGATTTAGATCGCACTGATTATTTTTATTTACCTGGTAAGATTCTTCATATAGATGGTGATTCTGATTATTTGAAACGCTGTTCAAAATTTTATGAAGAGTCTAATATATGGGCTATGTGTATAAATGAGACTGAGGATGTTATTCCTTTAAAAATACATGATTTACTTAATGAGTATAAGCCTAATATTGTTGTTATTACTGGTCATGATGCATATTATAAGAAAAAGGGAAATATTAATGATTTAAATTCTTATAAGAATAGTTCTAATTTTATTGAGGCAGTTAAAGAGGCTCGTTTATATGAGAAGGAGCATGATAAGTTGATTATAATTGCTGGAGCGTGTCAGTCTAATTATGAGGAGTTAATTAAGGCAGGGGCTAATTTTGCTTCTAGTCCTAAGCGTATTAATATTCATGCTTTAGATCCTGCCATTATAGCTACTAAGGTTAGTTTGTCTTTAGCTAGTAAGGATATTGATTTGAAGTCTATTTTGGGTAACACTAAGTATGGGCCTTCTGGTATTGGTGGGATTATTACTAAAGGTACTATGTATGTTGGTTATCCTAGATAAGGAGATATATGACTTTACAGGAAATTAAGGATAAGGTTTCTGATAATATAGGTAATGATGTTGTTATCAAGTGCAATTTAGGGAGAAACAAGTTTGAGAAGTACCGTGCTAAAATAAAAGAGACTTATAAAAATGTGTTTATTGTTGAGGTTCGTGATAAAAGATGTGAGATTAAGTCATTTACATATACAGATGTTATGACTAAAACAATAAAAATAGATTATTAGTATTGATTTTTGTTTTAAAATATTATATACTAATCTTGTAAACAATAACTGAAGGGAGAGATTAGCTTGAAAATTACACAAGTAGATGTTACAAAAAAGTCAAAGGAAGGTTCTAGAATAAGAGGGTTTGCAAGAGTTACTATCGACGATTGCTTTCTAATAAATGATATTAGAATTATTGAAGGTGATGAAAAATTATTCATCGCTATGCCAAGTAGAAAAGTTGAAGGAGAAGATGGAGAAGTAAAATACAAAGATATTTGTCATCCACTAAATTCTGAAACTAGAGCTCTATTTGAAGAAGCTATTATTGCTAAATACAACGAAGCTGAATAAGCTTTGTTTTTTTTTTACGATTTTACAGTTTTAGGTAATCAGTAATTTTATTTTTACTGATTTTTAATTTTTGTATACATATTTTAATTATCTGTATTTTTATATTTGATATAGAAATGTTTGAAATATTCTTGCCAATATTTAACAAAGCGTGTTATCATAGAAGTAACGAGATTGATAAAAGATTAAGATTATTTTCTTGTAAAAGCTATGAAGAAATGTATTCTATAGTTGATAAGGGTGATTCTAATTATTTTATCATTGAAGAATTGAGGCGATTAGGTATGAATAATAAGTTTGTTGATGAATATGATTATGAGTTTGTTCAAAAGAAACTTATGAATTCTATTAAGGATGAAGGTTATGAAAATGGTAAACAGGATGGAAAAATGGAACGTAACATTGAAATAGCTAAAAAGATGTTAGAAAGAAATTCTGATATTACTTTTATTTCTGAATGTACTGGTTTAAGTATTGAAGAAATCAATTCATTAAAATAAAAATATGGAACCTTATGGTTCCTTTTTTGCACAAAAAAAGATATAAAATTATATCTTTAAATGCTTTCTTACAGCTGTATAACTACCAAACATACCTACTGCTATACCTATTCCTATTAATACTAATGAAATCATGTATACGAATGGCTCTGGTGTTATGAGTTTTATAAATGGTGAGAATAATTGTCCATCAAATTTTTTGTATAGTTCTGTGTATCCAAATATTGTTAATCCTATTGGTATTATTGATCCCATTATTCCTAAGAATAAACCTTCTAGGATAAATGGTATTTTTATATTTATATTTGATGCTCCTACTAGTCTCATTATCTCTATTTCTCTTTTTCTTGAGAATATTGTTATTTTTATTGTGTTTGTTATTAGGAAGGCTGTTACTATTATTAAGGCAATTACCATTCCAACACATATTTTTCTAATTATATCAAAAAGTGATACTAGTTGTTCTACCATTCCTTCTCCATATTTTACTATATCTACACCTTCCATCTTTCCAATTTGTTCTGCTACATATTTTATTTCGTTTATGTCTTTTACTTTTACTTGGTATGTAGCTTGGATTGGCGTTGATGTTTCATCCCAGTTTTGCATTACACTTTTAAATACATCACTAGAATTCATCATTTCTTCTGATAGTTCCATTTTTGATTTATATACTACGCTATCTATATATGGTAGATTATTTATTTGTGAATTTATTGTTTGCGTTTGTTCTTCTGTTACATCTCTTTTTAGGAATGCAACTATTGTTACATCTCTTTCTACTAATTCTGTAAAGTTATTAACATTTTGTGATAATACCATTGCGATTGCGACTACTATTAGTGTTATTGTGATACATGATATTGATGCTAGTGAAAGTGAGAAGTTTCTGAAAACACTTTTAAATGAGTCTCTTACATTTCTTGTAAATATTCTAATTGCTTTCATGTACATATTCTCCTTCCTGGTAGTCTTTTAGAATTCTTCCTGTATCTAGTAGAATTACTCTCTTTTTCATTCTATTAACTATATCTGTATCATGTGTAACCATTATTATTGTTGTACCTAGTTTATTTATTTCGTCTAGTACTTTCATTATTTCCATACTAGTAACTTCATCTAGGTTTCCTGTTGGTTCGTCACATATTAATAGTTTTGGTCCATTTACTATAGCTCTTGCGATTGCGACTCTTTGTTGTTCTCCACCTGATAAGTGTGTTGGATATTGTTTTGCTTTATTTTTTAATCCAACTAAGTCTAATACCTTTATTACTTTTTCATAGATTTCTTTTTTTGGTAGTCCAAATATTTCTAATGCGAAAGCAACATTTTCAAATACTGTTAGTTTTGGAAGTAATTTGAAGTCTTGGAATACTACTCCTATTTTTCTTCTTAGTTTATATACTTTTGCATTTCTTAATTTTCCAACGTCTATACCACCAACTATAATTTTTCCGCTTGTTGGTTTTTCTTCTCTATATAACATTTTGATTAGCGTTGATTTACCACATCCAGTTGATCCTATGACGAATACAAATTCTCCTTTTTTTATATCTAAATCTAGATCTTGTATTGCAGTTACACCATTTTTATATGTTTTTTTTGCGTTTCTAATTCTTATTAAGTCCATTTTAACCTCCTATTTTACTCCACTTACTTCGTATGCATCTGTTGCAAGGAAGAATGCATCTTTGTCTATAGTTTTTATTCCTTCTTTTGTTTTAAAATATTCTTTTGTTGGTATTATGCACATTATTACTTTTTGTTTATTTCCTGTATATCCACCTCTTGCTTCTAGTACTGTAACTCCATGACTAAGATTTTTTAATATAAATTCTTTTATTTCATCTTCTTTTTCTGTTATTATGTAGAAACATTTTGATTCAGATATTCCTAGTATTACTTTATCTGTCATAAATCCTATTAAATACATATTAATTATTGAGTATATGAATTTTTGGAATCCAAATACAAACATTGCGATTGCGACTATTATTCCATCAGTAAATAGCATTGCTTTCCCTATTGATATTTTTGCGTATTTCGATACTATTTGATTTAGTATGTCTGTTCCTCCTGTTGTAAATCCTGATTTAAATACTAGTCCTAGTCCAAATCCATTTAATACTGAACCACATATTACTGTAACGATTGCTTCTGTTGCGCCAAAATCTAAATATCCACTAAGTGGTCCTGTTAATTTTACAAATACTGGATATAGTAGTGAACCTATTATTGAGTTTTTTGTTTTTTCCCATCCTAGTGTAAAATAACTTAATGTTAATAATATTATAGAGCCCATTAATATTACTAGCGAAGGATCGATACCTTTTGTTCTATATAGTATTACTCCTACTCCGCCCATTCCATATACTATGTTGTTTGGAAGTATAAATACATTATATGCCACTGAAATTAATAGTAATCCCAATAAGAAAAATGCCCATCTTATTAGTCTATCTTTTTTATATATTAGTTTTAATATGTTATCTTCTTTATTCATCTACAACACCACCTTTTAAAACATCATTTATAAATATGTCTATATCCCCATCTAGCACTTTTGTAACGTTACTTGTTTCTGTATTAGTTCTGTGATCTTTTACCATTGAGTATGGATGCATTATGTAGCTTCTTATTTGTGATCCAAAGTTTATTTCCTTTTGTATTCCTTGAATTTCTTTTAGTTCTTTGTTTCTTTTTTCTTGTTCTAATTGGTATAGTTTACTTTTTAAGACTCTCATTGCTTTTTCTTTATTCATTATTTGACTTCGTTCATCTTGACATGTTACTGTTATTTTTGTTGGAAGGTGTACTATTCTTACTGCAGAGTCTGTTGTATTTACGCCTTGACCACCATTTCCACTACTTCTATATATATCTATTCTTATATCATTTGGATTTATATCTACTTCTATATTGTCCTCTATATATGGCATGATATCTACTGATGCGAATGATGTATGTCTTCGTGCTCCTGAATCAAATGGTGATATTCTAATTAGTCTATGTACTCCTTTTTCACATTTTAGATATCCATATGCATACATTCCTTTTACTAGGATTGTTACACTTTTTAATCCTGCAACTTCTCCTTCTTGGTATTCTATTGTTTCTGTTTTGTAGTTTTTCTTTTCACACCATCTTGTATACATTCTATATAACATATTTGCCCAATCACATGATTCAGTTCCACCTGCTCCTGGATGTATTTCAATTATTGCGTCTTCTTTATCATATTTACCATTTAGTACTAATAAGTTTTCTAGATTGTTTAATTGTTCTTCTATTTCTTTTATGTCTTCATTTAAGACTTCTTTTACTTCTTCGTCTTCTATCATACTTGTTAGTTCTATAGCACTGTCAATTTTATTTTTTAGTGTTGCACATTTGTCAATGGTATTCCTTAAATTATTTAGCTCATTTATTACCTTTTCACTTTGTTTTTTATCATCCCAGAAGTTTGTTTTATTCATTTCTATTTCTAGTTCTTGTATTCTCTTTTGTTTTCTTTCTGGTTCAAAGTAACCTCCATAAGTCTTCTATTCTTGTTTTATAGTTATCATATATATTTAAAATTTCTTTATCCATTTTTAATCCTCCAATACTTTTATAATTATATCAAAAAAACTAATAAATATCTACTACTTATTAGTTTTTTATTTTATATCCAAACTCCGTATATAACTGCTCCCATTCCTAGAAGCATTCCAAATACATAGAACATTCTTACTATGTCTGTTTCACTCCATCCTAGTTTTTCAAAGTGATGATGAAGTGGTGTCATTAAGAATATTCTTTTGTGGAATTTCTTGTAATAACCTACTTGTATTATAACTGATAGTGTTTCTATTACGAATACTCCGGCTACTGCTATTAATGAGATTTCGTGATTTGTTATTATAGCTACTGCTGCTAGTGTTGCTCCTAATGATAATGATCCTGTATCACCCATTATTACTTTTGCTGGGTGTGAGTTGTATATTAAGAATCCTAGGAGTGCTCCTACTAAGATAAAACAGAATATTCCTATTTCTTCACTTCCTGCAATCCAAGTTGATCCTAAACTTATTATTCCAAATGAGAAAAATGCTATTACTGATAGTCCACCTGCTAGTCCATCCAGTCCATCTGTTAGATTTACTGCATTTGAACTAGCTACTAGAATAAATAGAATGAATAGTCCATAGAAGCCCCCCATATTTATTTTAATACCTAATGAGTGTATATCTAGTATTGGTTCTCTTCCACTTTTCATATATATTATAAAAAATATTAGCGCTATTACTATTTGTCCAAATAGTTTTTGCGTTTGTGTTAATCCTTCGTTATTACCTCTTTTTATTATTAAGTAATCATCTAAGAATCCTAGGAATGCATATCCTACAAATACTATCATTATTATGAATAAATTGTTTGAAAATTCAACTTTTTTTAATAACATCAATATTATTATTGATACAATGGTAGGAATTATAAATATTACTCCACCCATTGTTGGCACACCTTTTTTTTCATTGTGCAATTTACTTAAGAAAATACTAATGCTTTGTTTTACTTTTAATTTCCTTAATAATGGGATTGCGATTAGTCCAAATACTACCGCAATAATGAATGATGTCATTAGTGCCAGTAGTGATTTTGCTAGTATTAACATTTTATCATCCCCTTTTTATTTTCCTATCACATATGGATTTTTTTCTGTTCCATCTCCAGTTTTATATAAAGCATCAGAATTGATGTTTACTACTGGTCTAATAATGTTTTTGTATGATGCATTTTTTATATCTAATGATACTTGATCTACCATAAATACTTCATCTGTTCTATTTGAATTAGCTGTTAATGTCCATCCAACATTTATATCTGCAAAATAATTATAGTTTGTACATGAGCCGTCATATATTTTTACGCATGTATCATCTAGGCTTGAAATTAATGGTTCATCTATTGTCAATAATCCAATATATAAATCATCATATGTATCATTGCATACATCTAAGTTAGATATTTCAGTTATATCTTCTGAACTTTTTCCTATGCACCAACTTTTCTTTATCAATAATTCTTTGTTATCTTTATTTACATATTTATTTTCTTCGTATGCTTTCTTTAATGTATCTACCATTCTACTAATGCCGAAGTCATTTTTACCAGTTTTACTCTTTCTTTCATTATTATATCTATCATCCCATACAATTTTTTCTGGTTTCTTTTCTATTAATAATAGTTTTACGCTACCATCATCGTTTATTTTTACTATTCTCCATACTGAATCATTGAATTTAACATAGTTATTTGGAAGTTCTCCTCTAAATACATATTCATTATTTATTCTATACAACCCATCTCCATCAGTTGCTAAATTATCTTCAATTATTTTATCTTTTAATTTTACACTTTTGTAACTTGTTCCACAGTTTAGATATGGAAAATATGAATAAATGTCATCATTTTTATATACTTTTACGAGTCCTGTACATTCAACGTTTTCTTTTACCATTTCTGAGAATGGTTTTAGGAAACTACTTTGTATTAATTTTTCTGCATCGATTGACATTGGTACATTTTCTATTTTTGGTAATTGATCAGGATATTTTTCATAATATTTTTTTGCTGCTGAAACCATTCTTGATTCTACATCTGAATATCCCGATACTTTTTTTCCTTTTTTGTTAACAACTACAACTAGTGTTATTATTATGATTAATAGTATCACAAATCCAACAAGTACATAAATATATGAGTCTTTTTCATATTTTTTATTATAATCGTTATTTATGTTGTTGTTATCTACTGTATATGTAAATTCCTCATCATCTAATTCATCTAATTCTTCTTTTTCTTCTATTTGTTCTTCAATTTGTTCATTTTTTTCTTCATTATCCATAAAGACCTCCTAATTGACATACATAGTATAACAAAAAGATATTATTTTTTCAATATTTATGGTGCAATATATTTTACTCCTATTGATTCTACATATGCTTTTATTTTTACTTCACTTAGTTGTTTCCAATTTTGTTGATTATAGTACCAATACATATCTTGATTATTATTTATATATGCTCCTTCAAATAATACATTTTTTGTATTGAATAGTTTGTTTGGTATTCTTATTACTGAGTAGTAGTCATCAAATCCATATATTTCTCCATTAAGTTTGTTATTTGGTTTTGCTTCTTCAAAATCTTTTGTGTAAAATCTATAATATGGATTAACCTGTTTGGCATACATGTTTGACCATGTGTCTGCTATTTGGTGTTCTACTTTTAGATCATCATATGATGCTTGTGCTGGAACTAATATTTCCCATCCTCTAGATGTGTCATTTCCAGACGAATTATGATGATTACTATATACTATTTTTGATACAGACCCATAGTACCCTACGGCATATCCTTTTTTATCTATTGGCTCCCATTCTTCATCACCCATAGTAATTCCATAATTATCATTTGAGTCTCTTAGTAATAATACTTTTAGTCCATGTTGTTCATATCTTTGTTTTTCATATAACGATTGTTCTAGATTTATCTTTTTTTCTACATATTTTCCATTAGTTGCTCCTGTATCATCTCCACCATGTCCTGGATCAATTACTACATCATATTGATATTTGAAATCTTCTACAATCATATTTACTTTTGATTTATCATAGTTCATTGTTATTAATTTTTTTCCTGCGTGTGCTCTTACTATTCTATTATAGTTATTCATATTGTTTGTTAATGGTTCTAACGTATTATTTACTAAGTATATTTCGTATGTACCATTTTCCATATTTTGAACATCTAGTGTTAATTGATAGTAATGACTGCTTATTCTTGTTGTGTCTATTATTAATTCATTTCCTGTGTTTTTATTTTTTAATAACATTTGGTTTTTAAAACTATAGTCTTGTACTGTTCCTTTTATAAAAATACCATTTTCTGTGAAGTTATTATATGTAATACTATTTGTGTTGTTTGCGTATGTTCTTTTTACTTGTACTGCTCTATATTTTATTGTTTCGTTTCCACTGCTATCTCTTACTGTATATTTTACTTGGTATGTTCCAGGGATATTTGTATTTATATTGTTTTCTATTTGTATTTTGTCTAATAAATCTTCATTTGAATTATCTGTTACTATCATTCCAGGTTCTTCATATGTTTCATTTACTAACATTGTGTATACATTTTCGCCTAATAGTTTTAGCGTAGGGGCTTCTGTATCTACTACATTTATTGTTCTATATAGTGTTTTTATTTGATTCATGCTTATTGTATATGTATATATTACATGATATGTTCCTGGTTTTTTTGTATTTAAGTCTGATGAATCTATTTTTATTTCATCTGATTTATCTATTCCATCTACTAGTATTTGGGCACCTAGTTCTTTATATTTTTCATTTACATTTATTGTGTTATATTCTGGATTATTTAGTTTAAATTCAATGTTATCATTAATGTTTGCGTATACAACATTTTCTTGTTTTTTAAATGTATTTTGATTTAATGTTTTATTTAATACAAATACGCTTGATATTGTTATTAAAAGTGTTAGGGCTCCTGCAGTTATTATAGCTGCTGTTGTTTTTGTTAATTTTTTTCTAATATTTTCTATAATATTATTTGTCTTATTGTATTTTTTTAAGTTATTAAGAGGAGCTTCATCTTCAATTTCAATTATTTCGATTTCATTGTCATCTATTTCAATTGTTTCAATATATTGTTTATCCATATGAATTCCTCCTTTATTATATTATCTCATTTTATATATGCATATTAAAGGAATTTATATATGAATTTTCTTGGTTTTACACACAATTTGACATTTTTACAGTAAAAAAGATAGAATTTATTTTCTATCTTTGTTTTCTTCCACGACCATATGTTGAATAATCTTTTGTAAAATCAAATTTATCTTCTCCAGGTATTGTAAGTGCGATTGTTTCTAATCCATATCTTTGAATTAATTCTTTTGTCATATTTGCATACTGTGTAATTGCAAAATCATAATTACCATCAAATTTTGTTATTAAGTTTGTTGCGATAGGATGTATGTAATCTTTTAACATATGAAGCGCTACTGCTTTTCTATTTTCATCATTCATTAATTTGTGTGCAATTATAGGTCCTACAGTGTCATATTCGTTTAATATTGGTAATCCTTTTGGATTCTTTTGTAAATAGTCTTGTCTAAATTTTCTAAATGTTTGTAGATAAAGGTTTTTGTCTTCTAGTCCTAATATATCACATGTTGCTGTTGTTAAATAGCATCCACCCGAAGATTGTTTACTCTCACTATATTCCTTATAACTTCTTGCTGTCGAATCATCTCTACTATATGCTTTACAAAATCTATTACATTCCGCATTATTTGCAGGATAGTATTCTAGTCTTTTTTCACACCAAAATTTACCGTCATGATTATTTTCCTTACAAAAGTCCATATATGTACATTCACTACATGTCCTCGCCATATTCGTTCCCCCTCTCAAGTTGTTAAATATTATACACTTTTATTATATTTTTGCAAGTTTTATTTTGTATAGTCTGTTTCTAAATCTTCTACTACTTCAAATCTATGTGTTTGATGTGTTATATTTCCTTCTCTATTTGGATCTACTTCTTCAAAGAACATTTTAGCTGGTCTTGTCCAGAAGTTTGAGTCTTTTCTTTTATATAGTGTTCTATATACAACCATGTATTCTTTGGTTTCTGAGTCCATGCATATATTTTCTATGTAGTAATAATTTCCTTTGAAGTGTCTTACTACTTTTCCTATGTAGTCTTTGTATATTTTTGATCCTTCCATACCATCTTCGTCTTGGTATACTGGATTTTGTTCATTATTGTATAGCAGTTCTTCTTTAACTGTTTCTTCCATACTTTCAAATACCACTTGGGCTATTTGCATATTTGGTGTTATTTCATATGTATTTGGAGAATTATTTATTATTGTTATGTTTAGTTTTCCTTTGTATCCTGGATTAATGTGTTGTATTGTTGTGAATATACCAAGTCTATTGAATGTAGTTCTTCCTCTGATACTTCCACATATATTGTCTGGCATATTCATTTCATCTTCTAGCGGTATTAGGATGCACTCCCCTGGTTTTAGATGATATCCATCTGTTATTTTTACTTGTTCATACATATTATTTATTTTCTTTTGATTTGTTAGTTCTATTACTTTATTTTCGTTTTTAAATCTTAATATGTACTTGCTTGTTGTTAGGTCATATGATGATGAATGAATATTTTCTAAATTACCTTTTTTTACTAATTTATTTTTTTTCATTAATTCTTCTATTTTTTGTCCTGTTAAAATCATATTATCACCTGTTTATCATATTATCACTTTTTTTAGTTTTTTTTCAATGTTTTGATTTTAAAAACTAACTATTTCTAGTTAGTTTCTTCTATTTAAACAAATTGTTGTCTAAATCTAATTCTTCTACAAAATTTGTGATTAGTTTAATATCGTTTGTTATACTTTCTTCAATTTCTTTTTCATTGATTGGATTAAAAACATTATATTCAAATGAGTCTTTATAGTTATCTACTGCAATGTGTAGTTTATTATCAACAAAACAGAACATAACTCCACATTTTAGTTTTTTTGTTATTTCTTTTAATTTTTCCATAAAGTGTGGAGTTAGAATATAAAATGCTTCATGTTCGCTTTCTGCAAAGACCATAAAAGAATTGTTAAATTCTGTATCTTCCATTTTTACTCTTGTAAATCTTTTACTCCAAGGTAGTGTATTTGCACTGAAAAGCCAATTTGTTACTTGTATATTTGCTTTAAAGTTTTTATTAAAATCAAATATCATTAGTCTTCCCATAAATGTTGTTACCCATTCTGTTTCTTTTTTTCCATCTGCATTTTCTTCTTCGTGTTTTTCTTGTATATGTATATCTGATTGTTCAAATGAAATGTTTTTATATTTTCCAAATATATAGTCATTTGATGAATAGCTATCTCCTGTATCTAACATTCCAACTTTTTCAATGTATTCTTCTTTAAATCCATTATTAGGATTATATTTTATATCTTCAAAAATATTATTTAGTGATTTTAGAACAAAGGTATTTTTATATTCTTTATTGAATTTATCCATGTCTTTTCCATTTACTTTGCTTTTAATATACATTATAAAGAATAGATATATTAATAATGCGAATGGGGCTGTTGCGAGTAACATTTCTAATGGAATATTTTTAATTTTAAAATATATTATAGTTAGTATCATTATTATTAGAAATACTATTAGTCCTATAATGTTACATTTTTTATTTTTTCTTATAATTTCTGATTGTAATTGTTTTAATTCTTCAACACTCATAATTTCACTCCTTTTATTAGTTCTTTTTTTTATTATATCAAATATATTTTTATTTTGAAATTATTATATTTTTTTATTTACAAAAAAACGACTTATCCTTATAAGTCGATTTTTACGTCTTCTTTTTTAGTCTCATCTGCTTCGAAGAAATCTTTTTTAGTCATTCCTTTGTTTTTAGCGATGCTGCTTGTTGGGAATGTTACTAATAATTGATTGAATAATGAAACATTTGAGTTATAAAGTCTTCTAGCTGCTTGTAGATGTTCTTCAACATCAGCTATAGATTGTTGTAATGTTTTATAGTTTTCGCTTGATTTTAGTTCTGGATAGTTTTCTACTACAATGTTGATTTTTTTCATGTTTTCATCCATAGCTTTATTAGCTTCGTTTTTTTCTTGAATAGACATATCTTTACGAAGGTTAATTACCTCGAATAATGTTTCCTTTTCATGTTTTGCGTATGCTTTTACTACATCAATCATTTTTGTTAAAACGTCATATCTTTTTGTTAAAGCAACATCAATTCCAGAAAGGGATTCGTCTATTTTAACTACAGCTCTATTCAACTTATTAGAAGTTGAAATATACCATAATACTATGATTACTGCAATAATAGCTATAATAATTATAATAGTTTCCATACTACACCTCCCTTCTGAATAGATTGTTATCTAAACTCAACTCATCGACAAAGTCTGTTATTAGCTTTATGTCTTTTGAAATTTCGTTTGTAACCTGTTCTTCATTTATTTCTTTGAATATACTGTGTTCAAAAGAATCTTTACCGTTTTGTAGTCCTATGTGTAATTTATTGTCAATAAAACAGAATAGTAATCTTCCAGAAATGTTACTTGTTAGTCTTTTAATTCTTTCCATTAGTGATGGTGTCAAGATGTAAAATGCTGT
>CAKJXT010000028.1 GCA_918219625.1 Bacilli bacterium | reverse complement strand
GCTATAGTTTTATCTAGTTTTGATCCATATCGTAGAGAGATTGCTCGTGTTACTTTAGAGACTTTAATTAAGGATGGAAGAATTCATCCAACTCGTATTGAAGAGTTATATGATAAGACTGTTAATGATATGAAGGCTAAGGTTTTAGAGTATGGTAATTCTGCTTTATTTGAATTAGGTATTACTAAGATGGATCCTGAGTTAGTTGAGATTTTAGGTAAGTTACATTTTAGGACAAGCTTTGGTCAAAATGCTTTAACTCATTCTATTGAGGTTGCTTATTTATCTGGATTACTTGCTGCTGAGTTAGGTGAGAATGTAGCGCTTGCTAGACGTGCTGGACTTTTACATGATATTGGTAAGTCTATTGATCATGAGGTTGAAGGTAGTCATGTTACTTTAGGTGCTGAGCTTGCTAAGAAGTATAAGGAAAATGATGTTGTTATTAACGCTATTGAGTCACATCATGGTGATAAGGAAGCTACTAGTATAATTTCTTCTATAGTGGCTATTGCTGATGCACTATCTGCTTCACGTCCTGGTGCTAGAAATGATTCTTTAGAGAATTATGTTCAAAGACTTAAGGATCTTGAAGAGATTGCTGATGGTATAGATGGTGTTGATAAGTCATATGCTGTACAAGCTGGTCGTGAGCTTAGAGTTTTAGTTAAGTCTGAAGAGATTGATGATTTAAAAACTTATAAAGTTGCTCGTGATATTAAGAATCAAATTGAAGAAAAATTACAATATCCTGGTACTATAAAGGTTACTGTAATTAGAGAAACAAGAGTTGTAGAAGAGGCTAAGTAAGTCTCTTTTTTTTTAATTATTATGTTAATTTTTTGTTGATTTTGAGTTAATTATAAGTTATAATTATATATAGGGATACTTAATTGTTGGGTACTTACCTCCGTAAGGAGGATGATAATATGTATAAAAAAGATTTATTAATTTTATCTTTATTAATTATCATAGTTTTGCTTATAATATATCGGTAGTTGTTTTTATTGGTTTAAGGCAAAATAAAAGTACTCAATCTTTGTAAGATTAGTACTTTGCCTTAAAAAAGATTTTTTCTAGGTGAGTACTCAACATTGCGAAGTTAAGTATTCCCTTTTTTATTATATGAAGTTTTGCTTCACTAAATACATTTTAACATAGTTTTTTTTAAAAATCAATAATTTACATTAAATTAATGTATATATATTTTGTTTTTGTTAATTATATAAATAGGAGGCAAGTATGAAGAAATTATTGATTATTTTATCTATTTTATTTTTTACAGGGTGTAGTATGTTAGATATTAGTAATACTCCGACTAAAAAGGTTGAGGAATATCTTAATAAGTATCAAATATTAGATAAGGAAGTATTGGATCAGTTGGATAGTGTTATTGATAGGAAGACTAAGTTAAATGATGAAAATAAGAAAGAGTATAGAGAGTTAATTAAAAAACAGTATAAAGATTTACAGTATAGTATTAAGGAAGAACGTATTGATGGTGATGAGGCTGTTGTTAGTGCGGAAGTTATTGTTACTGATTTTACTAAAGTTATAAATGAGGCTGAAGTTTATAAGAGAGGTCATATTGAAGAGTTTTATAATGAAGAAATTTATAATGATAATTTATATAAGAAGTATTTGTTAGATAAGTTAAAAGAAGCTAAGGACAAGGTCACTTATACAATTGATTTTACTGTTCATAAAAGTGATGGTAAGTGGAAGTTAGATTCTATTAATGATACTATAGAGGATAAGATATTAGGTATTTATAATTATAATGACTAATGTCTTTTTTTGTGTTATAATTAGTTTAGTTATGGAGGGGTATTTATGCATGAGTATTTGAAATTTAAAAAAATAGATTTTCAAGTTTCTTTGTTATATCTTGCAGTGATTTTACTTGTTACAGGTATGGGTACTTTCTTTTTTGATATGGAGCATAATAAACATACAAGAAATGATGATATGGAGAGCCAAATTATTGAAAAAAGGGAAAGTACTATAAAGACTGAAGAAAATGATGTGTTTGAGAAACAAGATAGTTCAGTAAATAATGATTGATGAGATTACGTATGCAATCTTTTTTTGTTGATAAACTGATAAATACATGCTATAATAGCAACTAATTTATTTGGGGGTCTAAATGGAAAAGAAGGGTAAAATACAAAGTTTAGAAGAAATTAAAAAAATTATAGATGATTTTGCTCGAAATGCTTATAAATTAAGATTTCGATTAAAAATAGAGGATATAGATGTCGAAGACATTGATTTAAGTGGAGCAAGTATTAATGTTCAAGATATACATAATTGTAATTTTCACAATTCTAATTTGTGTCTTGTTATGAATTTATCAGAAAAACAAGGATGGGAAAAACAAGATTATGGTTTTATTGATTGTGATTTCCGTGGGAATAAAATAGAATTTTTGAATTGTACTAAGAGTTATCGTACTCATATTTATTTAATAAATGTTTTACTTGATGAGGAGCAAATCGAAAAATTTAATAGTCTTATTGAAAATAATCATTGTTTATTTTTTGCGGATTATGCAACTATTAAAAAAAATAAGGGACTTAGAATACATGCATCCGTTGCACTTTCAACAATTGGAGAACAACTTTATAGTAATAAACCACCAAAAATCATACAAGCTGATGAGGCTGAACAAAAGGTTTTGATTATAGAAAGTATTTTAAAAGAAATTAATAGCTCACAAATTAAAAAACTATATAGTTGTCTTTCAGAACAGATGACTTCCGTTGAAAAAGTTCAAATGTTTGTTAATAAAACTATAACTGGTAAAACAATTCGCAATTTAGTAATTGATGAAGAAATGTATAGTTTACTTGAACATTTAGAAACTAAAGAATGCAAGTGTGAGAATGTTGTTTTTGATTTACCAGCAACTATGATTACAAACAATTACTATGCGAGAAAATTTGGTGGTATTAAAATTGATAAAATAAACAATTCAACGTTTCCAACTTTAAAATCAACTGTTTGGAATCCATCGACAATGCATAATTATAGATTTGGAGATACACCTATAACAATAAGGCATAATCTTTATTTAGAACTTGGGAGACAATGTAACGCAAATTGTGTTTTTTGTAGAAATAAATGTATGAAAGAAGCAAAATATGATTTTGAAAAAATTATGCAGAAGTTAAATTGTCATGTAAATGATTCTCGTTCTTTTGGAAGACTAATAGGTTTGTTTGGTACTATTTATGTAGGTGGTGGAGAACCAACGTTAAGAATTGATGATTTAAAGAGATTAATATCCTTAACTAGAGAGAAATCTACTCCGATTACAATAATTAGTAATGGAACGGCAAATCTTGAAAAATTAATGGAAGAAATAATATCATCGGAAAATGTACAATATATGGTTAGCAGACATTCGTATGATGATTCAGAAAATGCAGCAATTTT